>NZ_CP111085.1:0-257500 GCF_026278345.1 Tellurirhabdus rosea | reverse complement strand
CGGGAGTACCGGGGTGAAACAGAACCTGAAACCAGGCGCCTACAAGCGGTCGGAGCCCCTTTGTGGGGTGACGGCGTGCCTTTTGCATAATGAGCCTACGAGTTACCGTCCCTGGCGAGGTTAACCACTTTGAGGTGGGTAGCCGAAGCGAAAGCGAGTCTGAAGAGGGCGACCAGAGTCAGGGGGGGTAGACGCGAAACCGGGTGATCTACCCGTGGCCAGGTTGAAGTGGCGGTAACACGTCATGGAGGACCGAACCGATAAACGTTGAAAAGTTTCCGGATGAGCTGCGGGTAGGGGTGAAAGGCCAATCAAACCCGGAAATAGCTCGTACTCTCCGAAATGTTTTTAGGAACAGCCTCAGCCGTGAGGGATCCCTGAAGGTAGAGCTACCGATAGGACTAGGGGGAGTCACATCCTACCAACTTCTGACGAACTCCGAATGTCAGGGAACCGGGCTGGGAGTGAGGGGCAGGGTGCTAAGGTCCTGCTCCGAGAGGGGAACAACCCAGACCATCCGCTAAGGTCCCCAAGTGATGACTAAGTTGAACAAAGGAGGTCCGGTTGCCGGGACAGCCAGGAGGTTAGCTTGGAAGCAGCTATTCCTTTAAAGAGTGCGTAACAGCTCACTGGTCGAGCGAGGCGGGCATCGATAATAAACGGGCATGAAGTCATTCACCGAAGCGATGGAAGTGCACTTTCGGGTGTATCTTGGTAGGAGAGCATTCTTACATCAGCGAAGCTGTGGCGTGAGCCTAGGTGGAGAGGTAAGAAAAGCAAATGTAGGCATAAGTAACGAGAATGAGAGT
Organism: Tellurirhabdus rosea; assembly: GCF_026278345.1. Lineage (NCBI taxonomy): Bacteria > Pseudomonadati > Bacteroidota > Cytophagia > Cytophagales > Spirosomataceae > Larkinella > Larkinella roseola. Next base: position 256,691 of record NZ_CP111085.1, on the reverse strand, counting down.
GAGAACCTCTCACACCGAAAGACTAAGGGTTCCACCGCGATGGCAGTCAACGGTGGGTTAGTCGGCCTCTAAGGCGTAGGCGAAAGCCGGAGTTGAGGAGCAACGGGTTAATAATCCCGTACTGCCGGGAAGAGAGAAGCGGGGACGGAGTACAGAACTGGCCGCGGCCTGCGGGAATAGGCCGTTGAAGGCGGAAGGTAGTGGGGTGGCAGTGAAGTACACCACCTTAGCTGGAAGCTGAAAGTACCCAGGGCCCTTCGGGGCTGCGGGATAGCGCCGGGGATGGGCTTCCAAGAAAAGCCGCTATCGTTAATCTTTCCGGTAACCGTACCGCAAACCGACACAGGTAGTCGAGGCGAAGAGCCTCAGGTGCACGAGTGAGTCATGGTTAAGGAACTCGGCAAGATGACCCTGTAACTTCGGGAGAAGGGGGGCCTACCCACGTGAGTGGGAGGTTGCAGAGAAGAGGCCCAGGCGACTGTTTACCAAAAACACAGGACTTTGCGAAATCGAGAGATTCGGTATAAGGTCTGACACCTGCCCGGTGCTGGAAGGTTAAGGGGGGATGTTACCGCAAGGGAAGCATTGAACTGAAGCCCCAGTAAACGGCGGCCGTAACTATAACGGTCCTAAGGTAGCGAAATTCCTTGTCGGGTAAGTTCCGACCTGCACGAATGGTGTAACGATCTGGGCACTGTCTCAACCATGAGCTCGGTGAAATTGTAGTAGCGGTGAAGATGCCGCTTACCCGCCACGGGACGGAAAGACCCCGTGCACCTTTACTATAGCTTATCATGGACTTCGGGGCAGGGATGTGTAGGATAGGTGGGAGGCAGTGAAGCGGTGTCGCCAGGCATCGTGGAGCCAACGTTGAAATACCACCCTTGTCTGTGCTGGAGTCTAACCCTTAGGTTAAGGGGACAGTGGTTGGTGGGTAGTTTGACTGGGGTGGTCGCCTCCGAAAAGGTAACGGAGGCTTCCAAAGGTCCGCTCAGGCTGGTTGGTAACCAGCTGGGGAGTGCAATAGCAGAAGCGGGCTTGACTGTGAGGCGAACAGGCCGATCAGGTGCGAAAGCAGGGTATAGTGATCCGGTAGTTCCGCATGGGTGGGCTATCGCTCAAAGGATAAAAGGTACGCCGGGGATAACAGGCTGATCTCCCCCAAGAGCTCACATCGACGGGGAGGTTTGGCACCTCGATGTCGGCTCGTCACATCCTGGGGCTGGAGAAGGTCCCAAGGGTTCGGCTGTTCGCCGATTAAAGTGGCACGCGAGCTGGGTTCAGAACGTCGTGAGACAGTTCGGTCCCTATCTGTGGTGGGCGTGGGAAGTCTGACGGGGGCTGTCCTTAGTACGAGAGGACCGGGATGGACCCACCGCTGGTGGACCGGTTGTCGTGCCCGCGGCACGGCCGGGTAGCTACGTGGGGAACTGATAAGCGCTGAAAGCATCTAAGTGCGAAGCAGGCCCGAAGATGAGACTTCCATGAAGGGTCGTCCGAGACCAGGACGTGGATAGGCGACAGGTGCAGGGCGTGAGAGCGCTAGAGCCGAGTCGTACTAATGGCCCGAACGCGTGGCTCCATTCCTTTACAGGCCAAGAAGTGCAGTCGACAGACTCACAAGGTAGCGGTTGTAGTTTCCAGTGCGGCAGGAAACGCCATAGACATCAGGGGAGCCATTCCCTTAACCCACCGTCGGGACGCGAGTGCCGGGTAAGTGTGGGGGAAGAGCAGGGATGGTGGCCATGGTGCGGGGGTCCACCTCTTTCCATTCCGAACAGAGCCGTTAAGCCCCGCCACGCCGATGGTACTGGAGTCGCATCCGGGAGAGTAGGTAGCCGCCACCGCTGAATCAGAGGCCACAGACACTGTCTGTGGCCTTTTTTGTTTTACGCATTTAAGAAAAGCTCAACCTATGTAGGTCCATCTGTTCGCAAATGAATCAGGTATTCAATTAACTCCAAATCCATAAGCTGTCTGCCCAGTAAGCTAGGCGCTTTTCGCTGGGTAAGATCCAAAGCCCACAAAAAAACCGCTTCACGAGCGGTTTTTTTGTGGGCAGTACCCTCATTACCAAGCCGTCGGCAAAAAGGTGCTTACGTTCTGGTCGGTTTCCTGGAATCGGACCTCCATGTTCGTCTTGCCATTGCTGCCCTTTACCATCCGGTAAAAATAGGTCGTCGACTTGAGTTCGGAAGAGGCCATTTTGCGGTTTATGTTCCGGTTCGGGGCGCAGGAATAAAAGCCGCGGTATGTGCCTTCGGACGGAGTGGTCGTGAATGAACCGTTGTCTTCATCAAATTTTACGCGTCCCTTCTCCGACGAAAAAGCCTGAGTCTGGCAACCGGAGTAATCCCGCGTGGAAGCAACAAAATACTTTTCGTAGGTCCCGTTGCTTTTGAAGTGGAACATCACCGCCAGTTCAAAAGGCTTGCCCTGGTACCGGCCGTCATACGACCAGAATTCGCTCATCGAAAAAGAGCCGTACATCCATTGCCCTACGGCTTGCGAGGGCGTATTTCCCTGCGGCTCCGGAACAGAGCCGTCTTTTTTGCAACTGGTGGTGAAGAGTGCCAGCGATAACAGCACTGCAAGTATTTTTTTCATGGTTCTAAAGAGGAATCAAAGCGTGTTTTAGATCAGAGAATTGGTTTCGGCCAGTAGCTCATTTCTGAGCCAGCTGAATTTCGGCCTGCTTCTGCGCAATGTTGTTGCTCTGGTGAGGCACCGTTTTGAGATAGTCGTAAATCGCTCCTACTTCTTCGTCGGACATCGACGGGCGTGGTTCCATCGGGTAGCGTAGCAGCGAGCCGTCCGGACGGACGCCCATTTTCACCGCTTTGATGAACTGTTCGCGCGTGTACTTTCCACCGATTCCGGTCTGGCGATCAAAAGTCAGGTTGGCCGAGAGGATAGGATTGCCGTCATGATCCTTGAACTCGCTGCCCCCGCCAAAGTACCCGTTGGTGCGCTCGGGATTGAGTTTGTCCAGATCAAGGAAGTTCGCGGAGTGACAGCCGTAACAGTCAGCTACGGCCGTCGCCAGGTATTTACCAACGGCTACCTTGTTGGCCGAATCAGGCAGGGAAATCGGTTGCTTGGGGAATTCGCTGGGCGTGATGATCGTCCAGACCAGCATCTTGGAGATGAAGCTGTACTCGGCCGGCGGCGCTTCCTGTTTGGAAGGCTGAACCGGGAAGCGGTCGGAACGCAGCCAGGCGATCACGGACTTGACATCCTCGTCGGCCATCAGGTTGTACTGAGGCATAAAGGCCGTGGTTCCGTTGGGCCGGATGCCCGTCCGCAGGAAATAATAAAGCTGGCCGTCCGTCCAGTTGCCGATGCCTTTTTCCTTATCCTGGGTAATGTTGCGGGAGTACACCTTCCCGAAAAAGTCCGGGATGTCGGTCATGTGCTTGCCGGTGAGGCGGTTGTCGTTGTCGGCATGGCAGGCCATACATTGGAGCTGCGCGATGAATTCGCCGCGACGGACGCGGGCATCAGTTACGTCTACTTTCATGTCCGGCGTAACGGGCGGGTCGTAAGAGCGCATGGGGGTCAGCGCCACGTACAGACAGAAGCCGCCGACGAGCAGGAGCAGCAGGCCCAGTCCCAGGCCCACACGCTTGAGGACTTTTTTAAAGGTTTTCATGAATACTGGTTTTTTGTTGTTTACCGGGGCTAAATTGGCGGACTCCCGGCGGTAAACCAGTTCAGACCTCCGTAAAACGGAACGATCGGCTAGTGAAGTGAAAAAAGTGCGCTTTAAGACGGTAGCAAGGATGGCCGACAAACGCGGCAAAACGGGCAGGTGAATTGACAAAAACGGAAACGCTAGTTCTCGACCAGCGGCAGAATCACTTCAAACCGGTCGTTGCGTTCCTGCACGGTGGGCTCCTGCTGACCCATGACGCGGTACTTTTTGAGAATGTTGGCGAGGCCGATTCCGTGCGAAAACACCTGGACGTTCTTACGCTGTAGATTGTTGCTGACCGTCAGTTGCGCCTTTTTATCGGTGGTAATCTGAATAACCAGCGGCTGCTCCGGCAGAATGATGTTGTGTTTGACGGCGTTCTCCACCAGCAGTTGAAGCGTGAGCGGCGGAATCTGGTAGGCCGTATACGCCGGTTCGATATTCAGAATCAGTTTGAGGGCATCGCCATGTCGCGTTTGCAGCAGGTGATAGTATGACTGGATGAATTCCAGCTCGGTGGCAAGCGGCGTAAGGCTTTCCTCGTTGGCCCGGAGCAGATACCGGTAGACCGAACTCAGTTCTTCCACAAATTCTTCGGCCTGCTGCGGATTTTCGCTGATGAGCGACGAAACCGAGTTCAGGCTGTTGAACAGAAAATGCGGACTGACCTGGTGCTGGAGCGAGGACAGGCGGGTTTGCAGATTGCTCTTTTCCAGTTCTTCCTTCTGAATATACGTCCGCTGCCATTCCCGCAGGATGTAACCGCCTTCGTAAATCACGTAATAGATAAAATGGTAAAAGAGCTGGATGCCGAGCGTGCGCCCAAGCTCCACGGCGGTTTTGAAATACAGGAACTGCCCGTCGATGAGATACCGGGCGGAGTGCCGCAGCAGCCAGGCAAAATTGGCCAGCAAAGGCAGCAGGAGCAGCAGCAGCAGAATCCGCCGGGGCGTGTTGTCAAAACCCGGCCAGCGGGCCTGCACCCGCAGAACCACCCAACGCGCAATCTGCCAGCAGATCAAACCGGCCGTAAGCGCAATGAGGTCGTTTTTCAGCAGGGTCTGCGGCGGCAGCGTGAGGTACCAGTCAAGCCGGAAAAAGAACCCGACGAACGCATACAGCACGATCGGACCGAGCAGGCGCAGAACGTTATCGTTGACGGGTTTCAGCATCGGTCGTTCAGTTGGTGATCAGCAGGTTTTCGGTCAGTAGCGGCAGGGAGACAACAAACGTGTCCTCCGTCTCGCGAATCGTAATCTGGCCCTGGCCAATCTGCCTGTACCGGGCGGCCAGCGTGGCCAGTTCTCCCTCGTTGGGCCGGAACGTATTCCGTTTGCGCTGGAGATTATTGCTGATGACCAGTTCTTCCTTTTCGATGTGGAGGCGGATGACCAGCGGCTGATCGGCCGAAATAATGTTGTGCCGGACCGCGTTCTCGACCAGCGTCTGCAACGTCAGAGGCACCATCCGGAAGTCGGGATAGGGCGCCGGAATATCGTAGGTGAGCTGAATGGCGTTGCCGTACCGCGTTTTGTACAGGTGAAAATACGATTCCAGAAAGGCCAGTTCTTCGCGGAGGGTGACCAGCTCGTTCAGATTCGTCCGGAGCAGATAGCGATAAACGCTGCTGATTTCGTCAACGAACGCTTCGGCGCGTGCCGGGTCTTCCGAAATGAGGGTCGTCAGGGCATTCAGGCTGTTGAACAGAAAGTGCGGGTTGACCTGGTGCTTCAGCGAATCCAGCTGGTCCTGCAGGGCGGCTTTTTGAAGGGCTTCCTTGTGCAGATGGGCTTCTTTCCACTGTTGCATGCAGTAGAAACCTTCGTACACCACGATATACACGCAGTGGTAAAAAATCTGAATGCCCAGAGCGTAGGTGTACGTGGGAAGGGTCAGGTTCTGGAAGCTGTCGCCGATGAAGAAAATCCGAATGACCAGCCGCAGAAACCAGGCCAGGTTGACCAGCACCGGCAGGGCCAGCACCAGCCACATCAGGCGCGTCCGCAGGTTCAGCAGGCCGGGAAACCGTTTCTGGAGGCGTTGAATAACCCAGCGCGCCAGCTCCCAGCAGATGTAGCCCGCCGTCAGGGCTACCAGGTCCGCCCGGACCAGCGTCGACAAAGAAAGCTCAAAATACCAGTCAAGCCGGAAAAAGAGCGTTCCGACTAGAAAAAGCACGAAGGGGCCAAGAATCCTGAGTTTTCTCTCGAAAGTCATGTGAGTCGGCCGAACCGGGAATTCGGGTGGGTCGGCCATCAACACGACAAAAATAAAAGTTTCTCTCAGCCTGCAAAGGGTTTAGGCGCAACGTTTCGACAGGACCGAACAGCGGAAAGGCCGACGAATGGTTTCGCCGGCCTTTCCGCTGTTCGGCAAACGCCTACGGACGGTTCTGAAGCTTGTCCAGAATGATTTCGTACTGCTTTTCGGCGGCATTATACACGTAGCGGTACTCCGTCGGGTAGTACCCGGTCCGGGCAACTTTCTGGGGCTGTTTGACCGGCAGGCGTTCGTCTTTCACTTTCCGGAGGAAATCCAGGGTAAACATGGGTTCCAGAAACGTTACCCGCCCGTCGAGAGAGCCATAAATAAAGGTTGTTGTGAATGGCTTGCCCTGAAATTCCGTGCTGGTGGGGTCAACCCAGTGAACTCCCATCTGCGGCAGCGGATGCACCCGGACAAAACCCTGCGGAACGTATTCCGGCTCCGGATTTTTGGCAAAGCGCGGGTCATCGGCCACGATGCCCATTCGCTCTTCGTTGGAAGTCATGTAAAAATGGCAGTCGAAATGCGGCACGTTGTACACGCCATCCGGTTCGTGCCCATGCGGCATCCAGTTAAAGGACACGTGCTGAATGAGCGTTTTTTCACTGCCTGCGGGCATGTGCACCACCAGAAATTTGTCTTCGGCGGGCAGAGAGTTCAGAGCCGCTTCCGAAACGGCTACGCCAATCTGGGCGGGATTGCCCTGGGCGTCGAGGCGGACGAAGGAGCGGAGGGTGCCCTTGCCGAGCGCCACCGTTTCACCATAGCGAACCGACGGAGCGGGCTTCTTTACGCTTCCGGGCGTCTCTTCCGCCCCAAAGAAAGCGCTGGCCGCTACGAGGGCCGCAGCAAACAGATTCATCATAACTTAAATTGTTTATGGTTAAAAAAAAGGAATACGCTTCAGCACAACCTGACTTTCCTGCCCCATCCAGACCTGATAGGCGACCAGCAGCCCGGTATCGGCAGACAGTAGTACAGGCAGGGAAGTCAGTTCCCCCGGAGTCGATACGGGGACCGTCTGCCGCCCGCCGGTTTCGGAAGTCATCCGCACCATGACCTGCCGGTAGCCGTCCGGGGCCTCACCCACCATTTCTTCCCAGGCCAGCGCCATTCGGTTAGCCCCTCCGCTGCCAAGCTGCGGAGGGGTCCGGTGCGCTCCGGGCAGCAGGGCAGGCTGGTCGGGTTGGTCGAGCCGGGCCATGCGCACGCCTTCCCGACCGGCTGCGCCGGAGTACCAGGTGGCGTAGACCAACTCGCCCTGGGCAACCAGCTGCGGTCCCGAATGCGGGCAGGCGTTCACGTTCCACCGATCGTCACCCAGGGTTTTGGGCTGGCTGAACGACTGACCACCGTCCGCCGAGACCACGAAGCTGATGTCGCGCGTGCCTCCGGGCAGCAAATCACGGTACGTCAGGTAAATCCGGCCCCGGCCATCGACGGCAATACCGGGGCGGCAGCAGGGACAGGCGCTCGAATCGATGATGACTTCCGCACCGAAGCCGCCCGTGGGCAGTGTCTGCGTGAACCGGACCGTCCGGCCTTCCCGACCGGGCAGTTTGTCGTCGAGCCAGATAAGGCCGATTTCGCCGTTGGGCAGGCGCGTCATCTCGGCGTACGAGTGACTTTTTCCGGCGGTGGTATCCCGGTGAACGGGCCTGGCTGCGGACCAGGTTTTGCCATCGCGCGAAAGCTGGTACAGCAGATTCCCGGCCCGAGTGGCATCCGGCATGGGTTTGGGCAGACTATAAACCACCATCCGGGTGCCGTCGCCTTTGAAGATCAGCTTCGGAACATCTTCGCCATGAGCCGCCGTTGTGCCCGGCAGCAGGATACGAACGGGTTCCCGAAACGTCAGGCCGCCGTCCGGCGAAATGCGGTAAACAAGAGCGACGGCCTGGGATGTCCGTTCCACCCAGCTCATCACCGGCTGGCCCCGTTCGTTGGCAAACAGGCGGGGAAACTGGGCATTGTTGACCCTGATTGGGTCTGTCCCGAAGGAATAGAAGCTCTGAAGGAGGAGAGCCGCAAGAAAAAATAGCGATTTCATGGTGGATGTGGATTAATGACGGGAAAACTGGTATTGCAGGCCGAGCACAACGGTACGCGGAGCGGCCGGGGTAAACGTCGTCCGGTCGGTAGCGGCATTGCCCCGGGTCGCGTTGTTGGCGTACAGCTCGTCCGTCAGGTTCAGTACATTGGCGTAAAATTCAAAAGCTTTCCAGACGTAGCCGGTGCGCAGGTTGAGGACGCTGACCCCGCGCGCGCCAAAGGCGCCCCGGTCTTCGTACCGGACGGTGTTCAGCTGGTTCTGGTACCAGGGACTCAACCGCTGCCACTCCACGGCCATGCGCAACCCTTTGGCCCAGCGGGGCTTGTACGTCAGTTCGGTGTTGGCAATCCAGCGGGGGGCCTGCGGCATGTCATAGCCTTTCAGATTCCGGACGGCGTCGGTCTGCCGGTTGCTCAGGGCAAAATCTTCGAACCGGTGGACCGCATTGGTGCCGCCGAAGCGGAAAAACCACTGCGCGGAGGGCTTGAACGTGAGGCTGTATTCAAAGCCCCGGTGCAGGGTCCGGCCCGCGCTCTGATAGTCCGTGGAATTGTCCGGTTGGCGGATGCTCAGCAGTTCGTTCCGGCCTTTCATCTGGTAAACCGCCCAGTCGAAGTATACTTTCCGGTGGAGGAACGTCGCCCAGCCGCCGATTTCCATATTATCGAACTGTGCCGCCTGCAGATGGTAGTAGAACGGCGGCTGACCGGCCGTGGCGTTGGCGTTTTTCCGGAAAATGGCCGTCAGACCCGGCGGCGAGAAACCGCGGCTCAGATTGGCGTACAACCCGCGGCCCTGCCCCCAATCGTAGGTCAGCCCCAGTTTGGGCGTCAACTGATTGTAGGCTTTGGTGCCCGTGGCCTTGTCCAGAAAATTCTCGTAATCAAACGCCATCCGGTCGAAGCGGGCACCCGCCGAAATCCGCAGCCGGGCCAGCGGTGCAAAATCAAGCTGGGCATAAACGGCCCGGTTGTGAATCACCGCTTCGTAACGGCTCAGGTACTGGTCGGGACGTTCGCGCAACTGTCTGTACCGCTCGACGGAGCGTTTGTCGGGGCGCAGAAGGGCTTCCAGCTCGGTTTGGTAAGCGTAATACGTGTTGGGCGAATTGTCGAGCAGCGCCCCCGCGAGCAGGCGGCTGTCGAGCCACGCAAACCGCTGGCTGTGCTGCGCCATCAGCCCGAGGCTGTGAAAGCGGTTCTCGTTGATTTCGCCCGTCGCCGTGCTGGCACCCGATTTCCAGCGAATGCTATAGTTCGGGTTTTGTTTCAGGCTGTTATCGCGGTAAAACGTCGTGACGAAGCTCTCGCTCCGGGCCGTCCAGCGGTGTTCGAGCGTCAGACGGGAGCGCAGCGAACGGACATCCCGGTAGGTGAAATCGGTCGTGCTGGCGTAATTCCGGCTGTAGTACCCCAGACTATCGACGCTGCCGCTTGTCTGGGTGTGATACTGGTTGTAGGCCACCGTGCCCGTCAGCCGGGTCCGGTCGGTGAAGGCGTATTCGAGGCGGGTGGTCAGGGAAGCTCTGTCAAAATCGCTCTGGGCCTGCCAGCCGTCCCGCTGCCGGGTGAGCGCCCCGGCGACGAAAACGCCCAGTTTGGAAGAAAGCATGCCCCCGCCAGCCACCTGCGCCCGGCGGTAGCCCCAGCCATCGCCCAGAACGCCCGCCCGAACGACCGGCACGGCGGTCGGCCGGTGCGTCATAAAATTCACCGCGCCGCCGACCGCCTCGGGACCATACAGCGAGGAAACCGGCCCTTTGACCACTTCGACCGAACTCACCGCAAACGGATTCATTTCGATCAGGGCGTTGTGGTTAAAAACGCCCATCGGCCGCACGGGCAGCCCGTCTTCCAGGTACAGATAATACGCCTGGGTGCCAAACGGCTGGCGGATGCCCATCGAATGCTGTTCGTTGCCGAGGTTTGGCATGACCACGCCGGGCGTTTTGTTGATGACTTCGTAGAGGTTGACCGGTTTGGTTTCCTGCAACAACAGGGCCGACAGGCGACTGATGGCCATCGGCGCTTCCGAACGAGCCTGCGCCTCGCGGCTGGCCGTTACCACCACCGGCTGCAGGTCTTCAATTCTTGGCGGTAGCGAAACCACCAGTTTTTCGGCGGATACAACGAGGCGACTTTCGTAGCCCACGCTGCTGACTTCCAGGCTGTCGGTGCTTTGGCGGCCCGGCAGCACAAACCTGCCCTGCGCGTCCGTCACCGTGCCTACCGACTGGGCTTTCAGTCGGACGGTGGCCGCCGGAATGGGTTCGCCGCTCTGCCCGTCGAGGACCACGCCCCGGTGGGTAACGGACTGAGCCTGAAGCGTAAAAGCTGCCCTGATCAGTAAGATGGATAGGCAAATCGTGGTTTTCATATGCGGAGCCTGGAGCGGCTGCGGGTTGTTGTTTACAGGCCCAAAGGTGGGAGAACCGTCGCCGGACGCCAGTTCGGGAGGCGGCCAAACGGAAAAAATCTTTCCTGAAACCGACAAAAAAGGGGCATCAGACCGGTTTGACGGGGCGGCGAGGTAAAGGAGCGGAGGAGGTGCTTAGGTATTCACAATCAGGAGGTTGGTGTGCCGTTTCGTCGGCCGGAATTTCCGTTTCGCGGGGGAGGCGGTTGGGCGTTGTTTCGCAAAAAACCAATTTTGAGCGAACAGAAACAACACGACCATGATCAGAATTCGGGTTTCCCAATTTATCAACCGGCCGGTAGCCGAGGTTTTTCAGCTTGCCGGGAATTTTCAATACGATGCACTCTGGCGCGCGGGCGTCGTCGCGATTCAGGCGCAGGGGGGAGGGTTGCCCTTTCCGGGCATGCAGGTGCAGGAAGCGCTTTCGTTTATGGGAACCTCGCTGATCACTAAAATGGAACTGGAAGCCGTCGAGCCCAACCGCCGACTGGCATTCCGGACCCTTGATTCCGGAATGCCTTTTTCGGGCCAGCGCCTGTTTGAGCCGCAGGGCGAGGGCACCCGCCTTACTTACGAACTGACACTGCAGCCAACCGGAATCTACCAGTTACTGCCGGCGCTGACGGAGGAGTTGTTTACCCAGCATCTTAAAGACTCGCTAACCGGCCTGAAACGTCGGCTGGAAGGCCGGGTGGTGCGCCGGGTTTTTCCGCTGGTCGGCGAGCCGGTCATCGGGTGATTCGTTCGGGAGGCACACGTCCGGGCCGGACGTGTGCCTCCTTTATGCTACCGCAACCGGAATTCGACCCGGCCCAGGAAAGCCTGTTCTGTGAAAAGCTCGGCGGCGTAAATGCCCGCTTTGAGTTTTTCGTCGGGCTTATACTTGAGGGTAATGCGCTGCGGATTTTTCTGGAAATCTACTTTCTGGGCCAGGTGAACGGTGACCGGATTCATTACGCCCGGCACATCGATGGTCATTTTCCGGGCTTCTTTATCTTCCAGCGGTCGCTGCTGCACATCCTTCATGCTCAGATAAAGCATCTGGTTCGGCTCTTCCGACTGCAGTTCTTTCGGCAGCTCGACCATCACCGCAATCTCCCGGGCGCGGCGGGCCCTGACCGTCAGCCGGTCGCGGCGCTGCACGACCTCCACCCGCAGGGCATTGGCTTTCAGCAGCGGGCCGGTCGGGGCTTCCTTTTCGGGCTCTTCGGGCCGGTTGCGGAGGTCGTCGTTCTGGGACGTGAGCTGGCGGTTTTCCTCGCGCAGCCGGGTGTTTTCTTCCGCCAGTCGGGTGTTATCCTGCCGCAGCTTGTCGAGTTCCTCCGTCAGGGAGGCCTTGACCTGGCTCAGCTGGAGCACCTGCCGCCGGAGCGAAGGAATGCTGTTGTTTTCGGCCCGGAGCCGGGCCAGTACCCGGTCCCGTTCCGCCAGCTTCTCGTTTAAGCCGGTGAGGCTGGCCGACAGGCTGCTGTTCTGGGTGCGGGCCGTTTCGAGCTGGGTGGATACGGCCTGAATTTCGCGGGTGAGGCCGTCGCGCAGAATTTTGAGGGAATCGACCTGATCGGTGAGCGTTTCGTTCGACCGGGTAAGGGTATTGCCCCGGTTCCACTGGTAGATTCCGAAACCGAGCGCGAGAAACAGGAGCAGGGTAGCCAGGGCGGCGAAACGCTGGGACTTGCGTTCGGGATCGTCCGAGAAGGTAGAGGATTGCTTTTCGGTGAGCATGGCGGCAGAGGAGTTTAGGGGTTAAGGAAATATCGGCGTTTAGCGATATTGTCATCCTCTTAAGCATTGATTTGTAGATATTTACCCAAAAAAGTCTATTTCGGTAATTAAAATGTTTCGAAAAATAAAAAGCCCCGGCCGGTCGGGCTGGGGCTTTGGAGTTCAGAAAGGGATGCCTTAATTCCGGCGACTCATTTCGTCCCGAATCTTGGCGGCTTTTTCGTATTCTTCTTTCGCCAGGGCTTCGTCGAGCATTTTGGACAGTTCGTCGTACGACATGTCTTTTAGTTGCTCCGACAGCGAGCGCGTCTGCCGGACCGACTGCGGAACGAGTTCTTCCGGATTATCGCTTTCTTCCGCGACGCTGGCCGTGATGCCCGCTTCCGAAAGGATATTTTCGTACGTATAAATGGGAACGTTGAACCGGATGCCGATGGCGATAGCGTCGGAAGGACGGGCATCGACGTAAACCGAATCGCGGGTGCCGTCCGTGCAGACAATGCGCGCAAAGAAAATACCCTCCCGCAAATCCGAAATCACGATTTCCCGGACGGTATAATTAAACTTCTCCGCAAAGGACTTGAACAAGTCGTGCGTCATCGGCCGGTTGGGGACAATCTTCTCGATTTCGATGGCGATTGCCTGGGCTTCAAACATACCGATGATAATGGGCAACCGCCGGTTACCATATTCCTCTCCCAACACCAATGCAAATGAGCCTGACTGCGACTGGCTGGGCGAAAGGCCTAATATTTCAAGTTTAATCTTCTCCACGGCGCGAAATTATAAAAAAAGTCGGGAAATAGTCGTAAGTCGTAAGTCAACAAGTCGTCAGGTCCCCGCAGTTTATTTTGAGGAGTCCCTTACGACCGGCTGACTTACGACTTACGACTGTTTTTCAGCTTCCCTTCACGGCCTTTGTGAGGCGCGGCAGAACGTCAAAAACGTCGCCGACGATTCCATAGTCCGCCGATTTGAAGAAAGGCGCTTCGGGGTCCTTGTTGATAACCACGATCACCTTCGAAGAGTTTACACCGGCCAGGTGCTGAATGGCCCCCGAAATTCCCGCCGCGATGTACAGATTCGGGCTTACCTTGATGCCGGTCTGGCCGACGTGCTCGTGGTGCGGACGCCAGTCGAGGTCGGATACGGGCTTCGAGCAGGCCGTGGCGGCTCCGAGCGCCTTGGCGAGGTCTTCCACGATGCCCCAGTTCTCGGGCCCTTTCAGCCCGCGGCCCGCCGACACCACGAGGTCGGCCTCCGGCAGCAGAACGTCCCCCGTCGCTTTTTCGGTTTTGGTCACCTGAACGGCGCCGAAATCGGCGTCATTCAGGGTCGGCTGGAAGGCTTCTACCTGGGCCGTGGCTTCTTTTTCTTCCGGCGTAATGGTGTTTTTCTTGATAGCCAGAATCTTGCGGTCGGCCGTCAGGCTCGTTTCGGCAAACGCCTTGCCCGTGTAAATGCTCCGCTTGACCCGGAAGCCGTTCGACACGTTGGGCAGGTCGATGACGTTGGCGGCCAGACCCGCTTTCAGCTTGCCGGCCAGACGAGCGGCCATCGCGTCGCCGAGGGCCGATTTGGCCAGAACAATGACGCTGGCCCCTTCTTTTTCGGCGGCGGCGGCCACGGCCGAGGCGTAGGCCATCGTGTTGCCTTCGTTCAGGCGTGCGTCGGCGGCGTGGAGGACTTTGGTGGCTCCGAAGCGGCCCGTCGTCGCCAGTTCGACCGCATCCGCTTCACCCAGGGCAATGGCCGTGGCCGAGGTACCCATCATTTCGGCTACTTTCGAGCCGTAATACACCGCTTCCAGCGATGACTTCCGCACCGCTTTCTCATCCAGTTCAATGAATATGAGGACTGACATGTTGTTTTCAGGTTTATAGTTTATGGTTTATAGTTTAGGGTTTCAGGGTTAATGGTTGTTTGTCCATTAACTATAAACTCTAAACCCCAAACTCCACACTACCTTATTACAGGACTTTCGCTTCTGTCCGCAGGAGGGAGATCAGCGCTTCGGCCTGGTCGGCGGGGATCATTTTGCAGGCACCCCGCGGGGCGGGCAGTTCATAGGCGGCGACCTGCGTGAGGGTGTCGTTGCCCGTTGGCTCGACCACTTTGAGCGGCTTGGTCCGGGCGGTCATGATGCCGCGCATGTTCGGAATTTTCCACTCGGCAATCGGCTCCTGGCAGCCCAGCACCAGCGGGAGGGTGGCCTGGAGTTCTTCCTTGCCGCCTTCGATTTCGCGGACGATCTGGGCCGTATTGCCCGAAACGTCCAGCTTCATCACCGGCGAGATGGAAGGCATGCCGAGCATTTCGCCGACGATGCCGTGCACCTGACCGCCGTTGTAATCGATGGATTCCCGGCCCATCAGAATCAGGTCGTAGCTGTTCTGTTTGGCAATGGCCGCAATCTGTTCGGCAACAAAATAGGCGTCCGTCGGGTCGGCATTGACGCGGATGGCGTCGTCGGCCCCGATGGCGAGGCACTTCCGGATGACGGGTTCGGTATCGGCCTCGCCGACGTTGAGGACGGTTACCGTGCCGCCGAGTTGTTCCTTAAGTTCAACGGCCCGCGAAAGTGCGTAGTCGTCGTACGGCCCCGTGATGAACTGAACACCGGCTTTGTTCAGTTTGGTGTTGTTGTCAGTGAAGGTAATTTTGGTCGTCGTGTCGGGCACGCTCGTTACACAGACTAGAATTTTCATGAGGATAGTTGGTTTCTGGACCGGGATTAACGCTGATTTTAAGGATAGACATGATTTTTGAATGATGGGCTTATGCCGCGCTTCTTACTAGCTGGTGAAGCCAGAATCAGCGAAATCCCAAAAATCAGCGTTAATCCGGGTTCAAGACAATTATTCGCGGCTAAAATACAAAGTAGTTTTAAAATAACCGTATGCAAGCATACTAATTTTATTTTCAATGAATAATCAGCGAATCCAGCTTTTGTTAAGCTATATCCAGGAAGAACCGGATGAGCCGTTTAATGTTTATGCGCTGGCAATGGAATATCTGGACAGCCAGCCCGCCCAGGCCCAGCACTATTTTGAAATGCTGCTGGAGCGTTTTCCGCACTACCTGCCGACGTATTACCACGCGGCGGCGCTCTACGCCGAACTGGAGAACCGGCCCCGCGCGGCGCTGCTGTACGAGCAGGGAATCGCCCTTGCCCGGTCGCAGCAAAACCAGAAGGCCATCGACGAACTCAGCCGGGCGTTCCGGACTTTTCAGGAAGATGACTGGTGATTTGGGGCGGCGCGGGCGGTTTCCGGAAAATTCTGGGGAAGGGGGCAGGGTATAGTTCCCCTTTTTCCTGCTTATTTGGAGAAACGTTTACCCTTTTTATTTATGAAAAAAGTTGCTCTGCTCTTCATTGCCGCCGGTCTGCTGAACACGTCCGCCTTTGCCCAACGCTTTGGAAAATTGCTGAAAGAAACGCCCGGAATGGTCTCCTACACCATGCGGAACCAGTTTGCCAAGGACGTTCCCGGTACGTTGGACAAGATCAAAGGCATGGGAATCACCCATATCGAATTTTCGAGCCTTTTCGGGAAGACCGCGGCCGATATCCGGAAGGAACTCGACGCCCGCGGCATGCGCTGCACCAGCTTCGGGGTGGGATACAACGATCTCATGAAGGCCATGCCGACGGTGGTTCAGAACGCCAAAACGCTGGGGGCCAAGTACGTCCGGCTCGGTTCCATCCCGCATAACGGGCCGTTTACGCTCGATATGGCCAAAAAAACGGTGGAAGAGTTCAACGCCATCGGGAAGCAGCTCCGGGAGGCCGACCTGACGTTTGTGTACCATAACCACGGGTTTGAATTCGAGCCTTACCAGAACGGAACCCTGTTTGACTATGTCGTGCAGAACACCAATCCGCAGGACGTGAGCTTTGAGATGGACGTGGTCTGGGTCGTGAATCCGGGACAGAATCCGGTAGCGCTGCTGGAGAAATACCCGACGCGCTTCCGCCTGATGCACCTGAAAGACCTCGACAAAAGCGTGGAGCCCAACATGAAAGGATCGGCCCCGAACGACAAATGCGTGGTGCTGGGCACCGGAAAAGTTGATTTTCCTTCCCTGCTGAAAGCCGCCCGGAAAACGAAAATTGAATACTTTTACGTCGAAGACGAAAACCTGAATTCCGAGCAGCAGGTACCGCAGAGTCTGGCGTACCTGAAATCACTGTAACCCTTCGAATGAACCATACCGCTCTGCCGACGCCTTACCGGCACCCCTACGAGGCCGACCCGGCCTTCCGAAAATCCGTAGCTTATTTTTCGATGGAGTTTGCCATCGACCAGGCGCTGAAAACGTATTCCGGCGGACTGGGCTTTCTGGCCGGTTCGCACATGCGCAGCGCCTTCGAGCTGAAACAGAACGTCATCGGCATCAGTATTCTCTGGAAATACGGTTATTACGACCAGG
Organism: Tellurirhabdus rosea; assembly: GCF_026278345.1. Taxonomy (NCBI): domain Bacteria; kingdom Pseudomonadati; phylum Bacteroidota; class Cytophagia; order Cytophagales; family Spirosomataceae; genus Larkinella; species Larkinella roseola. The sequence continues at coordinate 240,105 of NZ_CP111085.1, read as the reverse complement.
ACCGGAATACCGACAACACGATGGCTGTCCGGTTTCGGGAGAAAATCTACCAGTTTCTGGAAGACACGGGCGTGGAGGTGACGGTCGAGGTGCAGGGCAGGCCGGTTCGGGTGCGGGGCTATTTTCTGCGGCCGGACCGGTTCAATACCGCGCCGATTTTCTTCCTGACGACCGATGTTGAAGGCAACGACCCCTGGGCCCGTTCCATTTCTTACCGGCTTTACGATGCCGATGTGAACCTGAAAGTGGCGCAGTGCATGGTGCTGGGGCTGGGCGGTGCCCGGTTTCTGGAAGCGATGAACTACGAGCCGGAGGTGTACCATTTCAACGAAGCGCATGCCGTTTCGGCCGTTTTTCACCTCTACAACCGGCTGCAGAATCTCCAGAAAATCCGGGACCGGGTGGTCTTCACGACCCATACGCCCGAAGAGGCCGGCAACGAAAAGCACGACATTTACTACCTGTTCAGCATGGGCTTCTTCGCCGGAATTCCGCTGAATACGGTCATGGAACTCATCGGGCAGACCGACCAGGTGTTCAATCACTCGCTGACGGCACTGCGGATGAGCCGACGCGCCAACGCCGTATCCCGGCTGCACGGCTCCGTGTCGCGGACTATGTGGGCTTCGTTTGGCGGCGTTCCGGAAATCACCCACGTCACCAATGCGCAGAACCGCACGTACTGGGCCGACCCGGAGCTGGAAGCCGCCCGGCTGTCGGGCGACACGGGCCGGATTGCCGCCCGGAAAAAAAGCCTGAAAGCCGCCCTGTTCAAGATTGTCGCCGACCAGACGGGCCGCATTTTCGACCCCAGCGTCCTGACCATCGTCTGGGCGCGTCGGTTTGCGGGCTACAAGCGGCCCGACCTGCTGGTGCAGGACGTGGAGCAGTTCAACCACCTTGTGCGCAACCTGAACCGGCCGGTGCAGATCATCTGGGCCGGAAAGCCCTACCCGCTGGACGAAGCGGCCGTCCGGACGTTTAACCACCTCCACTACCTGACGTATCTGTACCCCAACATCGCGGTGCTGACGGGTTACGAACTGGGCCTGTCCAAAGCTCTGAAGGACGGGGCCGATATCTGGCTGAACACGCCCGTCGTGACCCGCGAAGCCTCCGGCACCAGCGGCATGACGGCGGCCATGAACGCCGCCCTGAACTTCTCGACCTTCGACGGCTGGATCTGCGAATTTGCACGGCATGGCGAAAACAGCTTCCTGGTCCCGGTGGCCGGGGCGGATCTGTCCCCGGTGGAGCGGGATACGCAGGACCGGACGCAGCTGTACCGGATTCTGGAAAAGGAGATCATTCCGATGTATTACCAGCAGCCCGACAAATGGAAGAAGCTCGTTTTGCAGAGCATGAACGATGTCAACGCCTTCTTCGACTCGGGCCGGATGGCGACGGAATATTACGAGAAAGTGTACCAGTAAATGCTTGTGAAAAGCGGCCATCGACACGGATAGCCGCTTTTTTTAACCCTCAATACCGGTATTTCCGGCCTTTGAAATCAAAAATCGTAATCTTTTGGCCCGTTCTGCCCTTGACCAGATAGATCCGGTCGGACTGCGTGGTGTCCATGCGCTGATAAAAAGTAGCGTCTTTGGGTAAGTACAGATTTGTCAGCTGGGCGTCCTGAATGGAATACGGCCAGTACGTTTTTTCGATTTCGTCGGTGGGCGCCAGCCGGATGGCAGGATAAATAATCGTGTCGCCGGGCGCATACGCTTTCAGAATCCGGCGGGCCGACAGGGCGTGCGGATTGGTCCCGCGCGGGTTGACAAAGTACGTGTATTTGGGCTCCCGGTCCTCATACACCGCCCACAACCGCCCGGCGACCCGATAGCCCTGCACCGCCAGCACCGCCAGCAGCGCGGCCCGCAGCACCACCGGCGTTCGGACAATTTCCCGCAGCAGCATCGCCACCAGCAACACCGTGTACGGAAAAGAAAAGCCGGAATACCGCTGGGTAATGCCGTAGGTGTGCCCGTTCCGCAGCGACATCAGAATCAGGAAAAGCGTCGGAATGAACGCCAGCATCAGCATAAAAACCAGCAGCGGTCGGTCCGCCCGACCGAAATGCGCGCGGATGTACCGGGCAGTCAGGTAGGCGAACGAAGGCAGGGCCGACACGACCAGCAACGAGGTCTGGGCCAGCGTGTAGAACGGCAGACCCGCCAGCAGCAGGAGCGGAAAGGCCCAGGCAAGCCGGGACGCCTTCTCATTCCGGCGTAAAGCCAGATGCAGCAGCACGGCAGCCGCCAGGCCGAGCGCCGTCGCCAGCAGGAGGTTGCGGAACCCCAGCGCCCGGACCTGACCCAGCCCGTTGGAGACGATGAACAAATCCGCCCAGAGCGGCGCCGACCGTTCGGCCAGGTTGGCGGGCGTGGCGGGCAGAATCAGGCCGAAACCGTTGTTGTAGGGGTTGGTCCGGGCCACGTTCCGGTAAAGGTCCGCCTGGTATTGCAACGTCTGGAACGTATATTTTCCGCCGCCGAACACAAACCAGAGCGACACCAGCCCGATCCCAACCAGCGCGACCGCCGCGAACCGCAGCCACAGCTTTGCCTGCCGGACAAAAAACAGAAAGTAAAGCCCGTGGCAGAGAAAGACGGTCACGGTCAGGTAGTGAGACAGCACCGACAGCACGAACGTGAGTCCGTAGGCCGCGTACAGCGCCCGGCTGCTCCGGCGGACTTTTTCCCGTTCCAGGATAAGCAGAAACAGGTGCGTCGCCAGCAGCGTGAGGAAGAAGCTCATCGAATAGTTGCGGGCCATGTGGCTGTAGGCAATGAAAAACGGCTCTACCGCCGCCAGCAGCGCACTCAGTAGGGCCAGCGTTTCGGACCGGAAATGCCGCCGGACAAACAGGTAGATCAGCCCAACGACCAGCGTGCTGAAAAGGACGGACAGGAGCCGGACCGAAAAATCGCTCATCCCGAACACCTTGATCCAGAGCCAGAGCGCGCCGTAATACACCGGACTGTTGCCGATGTCGTTGCGGATATTCGCCTCGATAAAGTCCGCAAACGTTTTGGGCGCCCAGAATTCCTGCGGCGTAAAGTAGGTCTTGCCGGGCGTAAAGAAAACGTCCCGCTGGTTGGCCCCCTCCATGACGATTCCCTGCGAGACCACCATCGTGTATTTCTCGTCCAGGTAGAGTCCGTATGTGTCCGACCGGAAAACACGCAGCAGGAAGGCCAGGACAAGGACAAGCAGGAAAGCAAGGCGGGAAGGGGTGGTCCGGAAGCTCATCGGGATTGGCGGATGTTTTTAGCGCACAATGGAATACAGAACGCCCGTAAGGCGGTCCCGGTCTGAAACGCAGCCAGGCTACCTTATTTTTTCAGCGAGCAGCTGATGATGAACTGGCCCGAAAAGACATGCTTCAGCACGGGTACTTTTTCCAGAAAAGGCTGAAGGGAATAAATCAGTCTGGCCGGGGCGGTAGGAAAGAAAAACGGCACGTAGCCCACATACGACCAGCGGTTCACGATGCCTCCGGCTTTGCGGATCCAGCTTTTCAGCTGCCATTCAAAAAACGACTGCTCCTCGTGTTCGATATGATATTTAGAGGTCTTTTCGATTACTTTCAGGATGGGATTGTTGCCGTTGGGTTCCATGATGATGAGGTTGTCCGCCAGTTTGAAAGCGTTCCGAATGGCCTTCTGCTGGTCGGACAGGTGGTGGAGGACGCCCCGGATAACGGCAACATCGTATTTACGCAGCGGGGCGGCCAGCGATTCGTCCAAAATGCTGCAGGTGGTAAAGAGCACATTCGGGAAGCGCCGCCCGGCCGTTTTGACCGCCTGATCGGCGGCGTCGAACCCGTGTACTTCCAGATGCGGAAAATTGCGTTTGATTTCGTCCGTGTAAACCCCATCTCCGCAGCCAATATCGACCAGCGACCGGTAGTCGGACTGAATGAATTTGAAGATTTCCTCCGAAATCCGTTTGTTGGCTACAAAGGAAGAAAACTGGGCGTTTGTCGTGTAAAGAAAGCCGCCGTTCTCGGTTGCATTTCGGTTAAACTCACCGACATTTTTTTTCAGACTCTGATCCATAAGCGGTCTCTTTAGCATGAGTTGTCTAAAACTCACCGGGTTAAGAAAGCCCCGTTTCAGGTGTGCAATTCCTCAAAGCTATAAGACCCCACCGGCATTGTCAAGCAAATTGACGATGCCTAATAGGTGCATGCGTTTGATTATTAGTTGGTTATGTGAGTGGTTCGGTCGGGTGCGGACCCGCTCAGCGACCCAGTTGCTGCCCGGCCACATAACCCGTTGTCCAGGCATTCTGAAAGTTGAATCCGCCCGTAATGCCGTCTACGTCGAGGACTTCGCCGGCGAAGAACAGGCCGGGATGCGTCTTGCTTTCCAGCGTGTCGGGATTGAGGGACGCCAGAGACACGCCGCCGCAGGTGACGAATTCTTCCTTGAAAGTGCTCTTTCCCGAAACCGGAAATTCGCTGTTGCTGAGCAGGTTGATAAGCCGGTTCTGCGCCTTGGCCGGAAACTCGCCCCAGCGAATGCCTTCCGTGCCGCCCGCCTCCTGAACAAGCGCCGTCCAGAGTCTCGACGGCAGCCCGAAAAGCGCCTGGGTCGTCACGCCTTTTTTCTGATGGGCCTGCCGGAACGCCTGAATCTGCCCGCGGAGCTCATTTTCGTTCAGCGCGGGAAGCCAGTTCACCCGGAACGTAAACTGGTACTGCCGCTCGGCCAGATCCCGCGCACCCCAGGCCGACAGCTTCAGCACGGCCGGACCGCTGAAGCCCCAGTGGGTAATCAGGATCGGTCCCCGGTATTCGTGTTTCGTGCCCGCAATCCTGAGCAGCGCATCGGGCACCGACACCCCCGCCAGCGCCAGCAGCGGATTCTGCGGCGTATTGAACGTAAAAAGCGAAGGCACCGGCGCCACCAGCGAGCCGTTGTCGAGGCCCGGCATCCAGTGGTAGGAGGGCGCCTGCGGATAACCGCCGACAGCCATCAGCACGCGGTCGGCACGGAGGGTGGCCCCGTCCTGAAGGTGCAGGAGCCAGCCGTCGCCATCCCGTTGCAGGGCCTGAACGCCGCAGCTGGTCTGGATGCGGATGTTCAGCCGCCGGGCTTCCCGCAGGAGGCAGTCGATGATGGTTTCGGACGAATCCGTAACCGGAAACATCCGTCCGTCTGCTTCGGTCTTCAGCCGCACGTTTCGCCGCTCAAACCAGTCGATGGTCGATTGCGTATCGAACCGTTTGAGCAGGGCGCGCAGGAACGCTTCCCCGCGTGGGTAATTTTTTACTAATTTACGATGGTCGAAGCAGGCGTGGGTGACATTGCAGCGTCCCCCGCCCGAAACCCGGACCTTACTCAACACATTCCGGCTCTTCTCCAGAATCGTAACCTGAGCATCAGGATATTGCTCGGCGGCAGTAATGGCCCCAAAAAAACCGGCGGCCCCGCCACCGATCACGACTAATTGTAAGGACATATGGGTACTCTCGGGCGTGGCCCATTTTGGATTGCCACGGTTCAACGGCCGTGGGTACAGTAGAACGTCAGAATTCCACCGCTAAGTTCGTAATATTGCAGCCCAATTCAGCCAAACTATGTTTTTTCGTCCTACCTACCGTTCCCGGAAAAGAAATTCCGGCCTGCCGTTCCTCCCGGGCTACTACCGCAGTGGCTTCCGGCTGCGCGGCAATACCCTGGTGCTGTTGCTCGTCTTTTTCCTGATCGGGCTGTTTCTGCACTATGGCGGGGAAACCAAGCCCGTAGTGGCTTTCTGGAACGATCTGAAAGGCCTCGTCGGCCTGCGGTCGGAGCGGAGCGCCGGCCGGCTGGAAAGTCCGTACCGAACCCCCGAACCCGAGGGCAGTGACGAGGAGGCCACCGCTTCGGGCAGCGACGGCAACCGGATGGAAACGCAGCCGGGAGCCCGGTTCGACTTCGAGAAAGAGGTGGATTTCATCCTGCCCGCCATGAAGACGTCCGACGACATCATCCGGCACGACGGCTACACGCTGCGCTACCGCGAGGCGTTCGAGCAGGCCGACTGGGTGGCATATCCGCTGCTGGCAACGGACGTTTTCGGCGAGGCCGATCGCGACAAGGAACAGTTCAAGCCCGACCCGCTTGTCAAAACCCGCACCGCCCTGCCTTCCGATTACAGTCGTTCGGGCTACGACCGTGGCCACCTGGCTCCGGCCGGAGATTTCAAGTTCTCGCAGCGCCTGACCCAGGAGTCGTTTTACATGAGCAACATGAGTCCGCAGAAACCCGATTTCAACCGGGGCATCTGGAAAGAACTGGAAGAGCAGGTCCGGGCCTGGGCCGTGCGGGACAAAGGACTGTACGTGGTGACCGGCCCCGTGCTGAAACCCGGTCTGCCGACGATTGGCCGGAAAAACAAAGTTGCTGTGCCCGAGCAGTACTACAAAGTGATCCTGTATTGCCGGAACCCGGAAATCCGCATGATCGGCTTTCTGCTCAACAATGAGGGCTCCGACCTTTCGCTGAAGAACTTTGTGGTGCCCGTGGACCAGATCGAAAAGCTGACGGGCATCAATTTCTTCCCCAAAATTCCGGACACGCTGGAGCGGAAGCTGGAACGGACTTCTTCCAAGGAAGCGGTTCGCCAGTGGTTCAGTTTTTAGAAAGGGCCAGGTGTTGCAGCAGCATGATCGTCTTGCCGTCGCGGATTTCGCCGGTACGGACCATCGTCAGGGCTTCGCCCAGCGGCAATTCCAGCACTTCGATTTCCTCTTCTTCAACGCCGCCGCCCGCTGTCCGTTCGGTGGCGTCGTCGTATTCGGCCAGGAAGAAAAACAGTTTTTCGGTCACCGAACCGGGACTCATGTACGCCTCAAACACTTTCTGGACCGGCCCGACGCGGAAGCCCGTTTCTTCTTCGGTTTCGCGGCGGATGGCGTCCTCGGGCTGGTCGTTGTCGAGCAGACCCGCGCAGGCTTCGATCAGCAGCCCGTCGGTATTGCCATTGACGTAGGTCGGCAGGCGGAACTGGCGCGTCAGAATCACCGTATTCTTTTTCGGATTGTGGAGCAGGATGACGGCCCCGTTGCCCCGGTCATACGCCTCGCGGGACTGGATTTCCCAGGAGCCGTTCCGGCGCTGGTAGCGGTAGGTTATTTTCTTGAGAATGTACCAGTTGTCTGAAAGCAGTTTTTCATCCAGAATTTCAATCGCGGCAGTCATTGTTTGAAAATGTTTGTTTTTGTTTAAATTTGTTCAAATCAACGAACCGGAAATGGCATTTCAAAGTAGGCATCATAAAATTTTAGCGATTATTGAGCAAAAGGGCGCGGCGGAGGTCCGGGAACTGGCAGAACTGCTGCAATCGTCGGAGATGACAATCCGGCGGGATTTGACCCAGCTGGCGGCTGACGGGCTGGTTTACCGCACGCATGGCGGGGCGATGAAGGTAGGGTTGGCTCCGCGTCCGGTGAAATTTGAAAACAAGGCGGCCGCGAACGCGGAGCGAAAGGACCACATCGCCCGGCTGGCCGCCGCGGAGGTGGAGGAAGGCGATATTCTGTTTCTGGATTGCGGCAGTACCGTCTTTCGCCTGTGTCCGTTTATCCGAAACAAAAAAATCACGGTGGTGACCAACTCGCTACCCGTTGTGGAGGAACTCATGGCCTCCGAGGTGGCGGTTAATCTGGTGGGGGGAGAGGTGGATAAGCAGCGCCGGGCCGTGCACGGGCGGATGGCGGGCGAACATCTGGCCCGTTACCGCGCCACAAAGGCGTTTGTCGGCGTGGACGGCATTTCCCTCAAAAGTGGACTGACGGCGCATAGCGAGAAAGAGGCGGAAATTACGCTGGCGATGGCGGCCCATGCCCAAAAGACATTTCTGCTCTGCGATTCCACCAAACTTGAACGGGAAAGTTACTACCAGTTTGCGCCCCTGACCCTGATTCACACCTTACTGACCGATGCGGATGCGCCCGACGAACTGGCGGAAAAATACCGGCAGGCGGGCGTAAACATCAGGCGATAATTCTATTTTAAAATATTTAAGAAACGAGTCGTTGCGTGAGTCTTGATAATGAGTTGATTAAACCGGCAATTCTGCTTTCTAAGTAATTGTTCTGGTAAAAATCCCCGTAAATGGGTTAGTACTTGCCGGTTGCGAGGTGTAGATTTACCAACTTTAATCAATAACCTATCCTCATGAACAGACTCATACTGTTTACTTTGCTCTGGCTTGGATTCATGGGTCCGGACGCATTCGCACAGCAGCGAACGCTGACGGGCCGGGTCACCGACCGGGCCAATGGCGGCGCGCTCCCCGGCGTTTCCGTAAGCATCAAGTCCACCACCCGCGGTACAGTGACCGGTGCCGATGGGTCGTACTCGCTGACCGTGGACGGCAATCCGACCCTGGTCTTTAGCTTCATCGGTTACCAGACCGTGGAAGAACCGGCCAACAACCGCTCGGTCATTGACGTGGTTCTAAGCGCCTCCAGCAACAATCTGGACGAAGTGGTGGTCGTGGGATACGGAACCCAGCGGCGTGCCAACCTGACCGGGGCGGTCGCGGCCATCCGCAACGAAGACCTGCTGGCCCGTCAGGTGGCGACTTCGTCCAACCTGCTTCAGGGTCTCGCGCCGGGGATTTCCGTGACGCAGCAATCGGGCCGCCCCGGTGCCGACGGTGCGCGGATCAACATCCGGGGCGCGGGTTCGATTTTCAGCAACACCACGCCGCTGGTGGTCATCGACAACGTGCCGCAGGCTCCCGGCTCGCTGGAAACCCTGAACAACATCGACCCGAACAACATCGAGAGCATCACCGTCCTGAAAGACGCCGCCTCGACGGCCATCTACGGGGCGCGGGCCGCCAACGGGGTGATTATAGTCAAAACGAAGCGCGGGAAAGACGGCGTGCAGGTGTCCTACAACGGGTTTGTGTCGCAGCAGCAGGCCACCAACCTGCCCGAGAAGGTGAGCGCCGTGGAGCATATGGAAATGGTCAATCTGGCGCAGCGTAACCAGACGGGCAACCCGGCCGCCTTTGTCTTCGACCCGGCGCTGATCGAGCAGTACCGCACCAATCCGGCGGATAATTTCCGGTATTATAACACCGACTGGGTCGCCGATGTGCTGACCAACAGCGGCCTCATGCACAACCACAACGTCAATCTGACGGTGGGCACCGAACGGGTGAAGCTCTTCGGCGCGGGGACTTTCCTGGAGCAGCAGGGCCTGACGCAGAACACCAGTTTCCGCCGCTACGACCTGCGTTTCAACTCCGACATCAAGCTGACGGATAAACTGTCGTTTCAGGGCGACCTGATTTACACCAACTCGCGGGAGATTCAGCCGGGCGGAACCACGGCCGAATTCATCATCCGGCAGATGCTGGGCGTTCCGGCCATCGGGGCGGGCAAGTTCGGGCCGAATCAGTACGGCGATGCGGGGCAGAGTAACTTCCGGAACCCGATTGCCCAGGCCGAGGCCAGCGGTTTTAACCGCTTTCAGCGCCCGAACACTATATTCCGCGGAAACCTGATTTACAAGCCTTTCAAGTTCATGGACGTGGAGGCGATGTTCTCCAACAACGTCCGGCAGGTGATTCAGAAGCGTTTCCTGCAAAACTATCAGGTATTCCGGCCGGACCTGACCACCAATACGCTGAACTTCCTCCAGCTGTATCCCGGTCAAAACTCCATCGCCGACGCCATCACCCGCGAGCGTCTGAACAACTACCTGCTGCAAACGAATTTTTACCACACTATCGGTAAAAGCGACTTCCGCCTGCTGCTGGGCTTACAGTCAGAAGACTACGTGAACGAATCGCTGACGGCCTCGCGGACGGACCTGCCCTCGGACCAGCCGTATATCAACGTCGGGACAAACAACCTCAACAACACCGGCGGCATCAGCGAATACGCTCTGGCGTCGTTTTTCGGGCGGTTCAACTACAATTTCAACGACAAATACCTGCTGGAAGTGAACGGCCGCTACGACGGTTCGTCGCGGTTCTTCCAGCCGCTGGACCGGCAGTGGGGCTTTTTCCCCTCGGCTTCGGTGGGCTGGGTCATCAGCCGGGAGAACTTCATGGCGGGGCTGAGCAATGCCGTGACGTTTGCCAAAATCCGGGCTTCGTACGGGGCCCTGGGCAACCAGAATATCGGCGGCTTTTATCCGTTTGCCGCCAATCTGGCCGGGGGCGCTACCTTCTTCTTCAACAACCGCCTCACGCAGGGCGTCGCGCAGACCACCGCCGCCAACCCGAACATTTCCTGGGAAACATCGACGCAGGCCAACCTCGGTCTGGACCTGACCTTGTTCCAGAACCTGTCGCTGACGGTGGATGTGTTTGAGCGGAAAATCCGCGATATGCTGCTGGTGCGTCCCGTTCCGGCGTATACGGGGGTGAGCGCGCCGTTTGTCAACGCCGGATCGATGCGCAACCGGGGCTTTGAACTGTCGCTGAACTACAAAAACCGCATCGGCGGCTTCCGCTACGACCTGACGGGCGTGCTGTCGGACGTGCGCAACGAAGTGCTGGACCTCGGTGGTCAGGACATCATCGAAGGCCGCCTTATTTCGACGCCCGGCCAGCCGCTGCGTTCGTACTACGGCTTCATTGCCGACGGGCTGTTCCAGACCAAGGAGGAAATCGACGCGCTGAACGCCATTGACGGCAATGCGTCCACGCCTTACTTCCTGGCCAATACGTCGCCCGGCGACATCAAATACCGGGACGTAAGCGGTCCGGAAGGCAAGCCTGACGGGGTGATCAACCAGTTCGACCGGGTCGTGCTGGGCAACCGCCAGCCGCGCTACGAGTACAGCTTCAACGCCAACCTCGGCTGGAAAGGCTTCGACATGAACCTGTTCTTCCAGGGCGTCGGCAAGCGCGACAACTACATCAGCGGAACCGGAGCCTGGGCGTTCTTCGCCTCGGACTTCATCGCCACGGCCTACACCTGGCAGAAGGACAACTGGCGGCCCGACAATACCGGAGCCAGCTACCCGCGCCTGACCAACAACATCGACAACAACCAGCGGGATTCGGGTTTCTGGATGCGCAACGGGTCGTATCTCCGTCTGAAAAACGTCCAGTTGGGTTACACCATCCCGGCGGTCATCAGCCGGAAAGCGGGCCTCAATTCGGTTCGCGTGTACGTGAGCGGCCAGAATCTGCTGACCTTCGATCAGTTCGTGGAAGGCTTCGACCCCGAGCAGGAAGATCAGGATGGAAACTTCTATCCCGTGATGAAAACCTTTACCGCTGGACTGAACCTGAGATTTTAACCAATTATGAAAAAGATACTTCTCTTTATTCTATCCGCACTGACGCTGACCAGTTGTGAGGACTACCTCGACCGGCAGCCGCTGGACACGCCGGCTTCGGCCTCTTATTATAATAACGAGGCCGAAATGAATCTGGCCCTGACCGGGGTGTACAGTTCGAACTACTGGACCACGGGCAACCTGCCCGTTCAGGTGCTGTATGACCTTTATACGGACATCGGCCTCGAACGCGCGCCGGGTATCGCCCAGGGAAACTATGACGCGACCAACGGGACGGTCAGCAGCTTCTGGGGATTCATGTACACGACGGTGGCCCGGGCCAACGCGCTGCTGGCGGGCATGGAACGGGGCAAAGCGAACGTCCCGGCGGCCAACTTCAACCGGATTCAGGCGGAAGCGAAAGTGCTGCGGGCCTGGGCCTACTATCACCTGATGGGGTTGTACGGCGATGTGCCGTTTTACACCGAGCCGCTGCTGCCGGAACAGTTTTATACGCTGACGCGGACGGAACGGGCCAAAATCGCCGACTTCCTGATTACCGATCTGGAAGACGCCGCGCCGAAACTGGAGTGGGCGTCCCGTGAACGGGGTCGGGTCAACCGGGGCGTGGCGCTGGGGCTGATCGCCAAGGTGGCGCTGATGCTGAATCGCCACCAGGTCGCCGCCGACGCCGCCAAGCGGGTAATCGACGGAAACTTCTACGGCCTCAATCCGCGCTTCCAGGACCTGTTCACGCTGGCTGGTCAGCAGGCCAATGCCGGTCGGGAGATCATGTTCGAAATGCTGTATCCGACCGACGCCGCCTTCCCGGTATCGTTCATGGCGCTGGGGCAGGGGTCTCGGGCAATTGCCGCGCAGTCGGGACGTTTTCCGTTGCAGGCATTGGTCGATAAGTTCGAGGCGATTGATGGCAAGCGGATTGATGAATCGGCCGTGTACAGTCCCGCCCAGCCGTCCCGCAACCGCGACCCGCGTCTGAAATGGACCGTCACGATGCACGGCGATACGATTACGGGCAATACTTCCGGCACGCGCCGCCGGGCGGTGTTCAATATCTACGACGCGCAGACGAGCTTCTTTAATTTCAACACCAACACCTGGGCCAACGCCGCCAATGCCGACGTAACGAACCCTTTCGGGCCGGTGCTGAACGGGCTGGGGCTGCTCTGGGCCAAGTGGACCTACGACGAGGCGCAGGATATGTTTGCGTCGAAAACCGGCTTTGCCTACATGCGCTACGCCGAAATCCTGCTGACGTATGCCGAGGCCAAAATCGAACTGAACCAGATTGACCAGACGGTCATCAACGCCATGAATCTGGTGCGCCGCCGGGCGGGCATGCCGAATGTGGACCCGGCCATCCAGAGCAACCAGACCAAGATGCGGCAACTGGTGCGCCGCGAACGGACCGTCGAACTGGCTAACGAGGGCATCCACCTGTTCGACATGCGTCGGTGGGGTACGGGTCGGCTGGTGATGAACACCATCGTTTACGGCGCTCCCCGGACCCGCACGGCCGTCGCCCCGATACCGTCGTTCGGGACGCCGGGTTCGCCCCAGGACCTGAACGACATCCCCAACTATACGGCGGGCGACGCCGTCCGGTTCAAGCGGGAACAGCGGACCTTCGACGACAAGCACAACCTTTTCCCAATCCCCCAGCGCGAACGCGACATCAACCGCAGCCTGACGCAGAACCAGGGGTGGTAAACATGTTTTGTGTTTTCCGTTTTGTGTTTTCAGTTATGTATTGCTCCGCGATGAGGAGGCACTGGAGACACAAAACGGAAAGCACAAAACAAAAAAAGCCCCGGCTGGGCCGAGGCTGGGGTGGGTACGAAATCCCTCGGTTTGGAGAGACTGCTTCATCAATGTGCCGGTTTGGCCGGCGAGTACAAGTTACATGAACAAAGCTAAAGGAAAGTTATTGCCTTGCAAATGAGTTTTGCTTTGTCTGACAATTATTAATTGAAGTTTAATTCATATTAGCGAAAGCAAAGAAAAAACCCGGCCGCAGCGCAGCCGGGTTTTTTGTACCCACCGTAACTTGTACTATTATCAGGCAAAATTAACCAGTTCGTTACAAAAACGGCCTTATGGGGCGAGGTGTTTATCCAACGGCCCCCCGCGTGTCTGTTAACAGGCCGCGATGGCGGCTTTCCGCTCCCGGAACGTCAGCAGATGGGGGAGGTTGTAGCAATCGGTAAACAGCACCTTGCAGGGCTGCGCCTCCGCTGGAATATCGGTGAAAAGCCATTTCCGGCCCGTTCTGGCCAGAATAAACAGGCCAAAATCATCCCCCACCGCGTTGAAATCCGGCAGCGGATTCATTTTACTGAACTGCGGCAGTGCAAACTCCTCGACCAGATACCGCGTAAGGGCCGTAACATCGTCTACCGCCAGTCCGATTTCGCTGACGCCCTGAAAAAGCTGACTGGGAGCGCCGCCAAACAGCGCGTCCCGGCGTTCGATAAACTCCACGAGGTTACCGGCGGCATCCCGAAAGTAACAGGCCCGGGCTCTCCAGTCCGTGAACGTGGCAATTCGCTGCCCAAAAGCGGTGTTCAGATAGGGCAGGGGGAACGACTTAATGAGGGTTTCCAGGGAATTGGTCGCGACGTTGAACGCAAAATGGTAGGGCGCGACCGGCGTATCCGTACGCACAAAAATCAGATCGGTCCAGCCGGCCCGAACGGTCAGGCTGCCCGGAAGTTCGCACACGACGGGAAGCTGCAGCGTGTCGACATAAAAGGTCCGGGTGGCTTCCAGGTCGTGACAAAGCAGCTCCAGTTGGCAGATTTTCATGGTGAAAGCGGTCGTCTGACCAGCTATTTGTTGTTTACTGTTCTGCAGGCAAAGATGCGCAACGACCACAGGAACCGAAACGGCTTCCGGCCCTAAACGGCAGGAAAGGCAACTGAACTGGGCTTTTTTCGGGATGAACAGGCGCCGGAATTATTGCAGTTGAACGGTCGGCGTCTGGCTGACGAACGTCTTGCCGTCGCTCAGCTCAACCGTAATTTCCGCCCGGAAAGACGACACGGACGGGGCCTGATTGAAGCTCAGGCGCAGGTATTCATAAGGTCCGGTTTTGGGGCTTTTCTGCTGAAGGAACGTCGCCAGCGGCAAGTCTTTGCCGTCCGGTTGGCCCGTCACGGTGAGCTCCGCATTCAGCAGACTCCCGGCTTTGAAGCGGTCGTTATAATCGGTCAGGGCTTTCACTTCTATCCGGCGGATGGTTTCCACGGACCCCTGATGACCGGGCTGTACGCAGTCGCAGGCGTAGGCGCTCGGGAAAAATCCGCCGGGGGCCGAGGAGCGACGCGAGTAGCCGGTACCCTCCCAACTCAGCATAATGCCGCCGAACCTCTCCCGGCTCAGCGTAGCGTCCGCCGAGTGGATGACTCCTGACTTCTGAAAATACCAGGTCTGAACCCGATCCGGCCGGAACAGCTTCGGCACATCCGGGCACCGACAGGTCGGGCCAATCAGGGAATTGCAGCCGGGCATCAGCACCTGCCAAAAGCCCAGCAGGAAAAAAAGCAGCAGGAAGCGCTTCAGCATAAGAACTGGTTTGAAGTTTATGGTTTATAGTTTATGGTTGAGGGTTCAAAGTTTAGGGTTGCTCTGCCGTGTTCAGAACAAGCGGAGCAACCCTAAACTTTAAACTATAAACTCCAAACCCTTCTCAGGTTTTCTGTTTTTTCTTCTTGGCGGCCGGGAAGAGGATGTTGTTCAGGATGAGCCGGTAGCCTGCCGAATTGGGATGGAGGGCGAGGTCGGTCGGTTCTTCGTTGATTTCGTGGCGGTAATCCTCCGGATCGTGCCCGCCGTAGAAGGTGAAAAAGCCTTTGCCGTAGGGCGCGTGAATGTACCGGGCCTCGTTGGCGGCCTTGCTCTCGGCCAGAACGACCACTTCGGGTTTGATCAGATTTTTCTTGAAGGCCGTGGTCTGTCCCATAAACCCTTTGATGATGTTCATGTGGTTCTGGGTCAGCATGGTCGGGACGGGGTCCCATTTGGCGGAAAACTGGAACAGCGTGAAGTAGTCGTTCTGTTCGCTCAGGCCCCGCTCGTCGGGCTGGTTGTCGATGTTGGAAAACTCGATCAGGTAGGGGTTCGTATACACCTGAAAGTTGCGGAAGGCCATGGTCTGGCTGAAATCCAGTTTGTTGTTGGCGGCGGGGTCCGCGCCGTCGCCGTCGTAGATGGACTCGGCCACGTCTGTGTTCTGGGCGGCCAGGGCGATGTCGTAGGTATCGGTGGCGTTGCACATGGCAAACATATACCCCCCGCCGAGGCAGTATTCCCGGATTTTGCGAACGACGGACAGCTTCAACTGAGAAACTTTCGTAAGGCCGTATTTTTTAGCGATCAGCTCGGCTTCGCGGCGCTGGGCCACGTACCAGGGTTCGGAGCGGAATTGATAAAATTTCCCATATTGTCCCGTAAAATCCTCATGATGAAGGTGCAGCCAGTCGTACTGGGTCAGCTTGCCTTCCATGATATCGTCGTCGTAGACCACCTCGTACGGAATCTCCGCGTAGGTCATCACCAGCGTGACGGCGTCGTCCCAGGGTTGTTTGGTCTTGGGCGAATAAACGGCTACTTTCGGGGCTTTCTGGAGCTTGACCGCGTCCATGTTGGCATCCGGGGAAGATACTTCCGCTAGGATCTGGGCGCCCTGCGCGTCGGAAATAACGTCGTAGCTCACGCCGCGCACCACCAGTTCGTTGATGAATTTCTGGTTGACCGGCATCATGAAACTGCCGCCGCGGTAATTCAGCAGCCAGTCGATTTCGGTATCGTACTGCTTCAGCACCCAGTAGGCAATGCCGTAGGCTTTCAGATGATTCTTCTGGCCCTCATCCATCGGAATCAGGATTTTGGAAGCCATCGCCGGGCTTACCAAGGCGAAGAAAAGGATAAACGGTAGCAGCAGCCGGTTCATTGGTGTGCAGGATTTTCAGGTTGCATATAGCTTTGTAACGAAAAATAGCAAAAATTGTGCAGGAGAACTAACATTGAGTGAAAGAGCGATTGAGCGATTAAGTGATCTGCCTTCTGGGTGCATTGCTTTGCTGCTTATTCTGTCACCGCAGCGGCGGACCGCTCATTCACGCAATCACTCATTAAGAAGATGAATCTAACCGAAAACATCAGCGAAGGACTTCGCTCCATTGCATCCAACCGGCTACGAACGATCCTGACTTCGGCCATCATCGCCATCGGGATCACCTCCCTGGTGGGCATCCTGACGGCCATCGACGGCATCCAGGCGTCTCTCGAAAGCGGCCTAGGTTCGCTGGGGGCCAATACGTTTGACATTGAAGGGCCGAACATGTTTCGCCGGTTTGGCGGCCGCGCCGAAAAGCAGGTACCGCCGATTGACTTCCGGCAGGCAATGATCTTCAAGCGGCGCTTTCCCTACAAAGCATCCATTTCCGTCTCGGCAATGATTACCGGGGCCGCGCAGGTGAAATATGCCTCCAAAAAAACGAATCCGAACACGCAGTTGGTGGGCGTGGATGACACCTATCTGGCCGTCAAAGGCTCGAAACTGGCGCAGGGCCGGAACTTCACCGAGAACGACCTGGTCAATTCCCTGAACGTGGCCATCATTGGGTCGGAACTCGTCAATACGCTTTTTGAACGGAATGTGTCACCGGAAGGCAAGGAAATTTCGGTGCTGGGAACGCGCTTCAAGGTAATCGGGGTGCTGGAAAAGAAAGGCAGTCTGAACGGCGCCGGCGACGACCGGCTGGTGCTGATTCCGCTGAACGTAGGCCGCGCGCTGGCAGGCGGCCGGGCGCTGACCTTCGACATTACGTCTACCGTCGAGGGCAGCAAAGACCCGGATGTGGTCATTGGAGAAGCCCGCGGCCTCATGCGCCAGATTCGGCAGGACCCGCTGGGCCGCCCGGATTCGTTCCGCATCATCCGGGCTGACGAACTGGCTAAGGAACTCGAAGAAAATACCAACGTCCTCCGCATCGGCGGCTTCGGCATCGGCTTTATCACCCTGCTGGGGGCCGCCATTGCCCTGATGAACATCATGCTGGTTTCGGTCACCGAACGTACCCGCGAGATCGGAATCCGGAAATCGCTCGGCGCCACGCCCCAGCGCATCCGGGAGCAGTTTCTGATCGAAGCCATCGTAATCTGCGTACTCGGCGGTCTGGGCGGTATCCTGCTCGGTCTGGGAATCGGGAACCTGATTTCCATGGTTGTCAGCCAGGGCAAGGGCGGATTTGTCGTTCCCTGGTTCTGGATGATGATGGGAATCATCGTCTGCGTGGCCGTAGGGCTGTTCTCCGGCATTTATCCCGCTTTCAAAGCCTCCCGGCTTGACCCGATCGAGGCGCTGCGGTACGAGTAATGAATGATGAATGATGAATAATGAACCGCGGCGGCGGACCGGAATGAACGGGGTGGCGGATTGCAATGAAGGAGGAGTGGGGAGGCTTGAGGGCGGGGTTTGCGGTGGGGCGGAAGGCTTGATTTTATGAGGCGGAGAGTCAGTCACTTGTGAAATAATCGCTGAATTTCCCTTTCTGATTCATTCTTCGTTGTTCATTATTCATTAATATTGCGCATCGATTTCAGGCCGGGATGGCGGAATCGGTAGACGCGATGGTCTCAAACACCATTGTCTGCAAGGACATGCCGGTTCGAGTCCGGCTCCCGGTACTCTTAAGCCGTAACACGTTGATCCGTGTTACGGCTTCTTTATTTTTTACCGGATTTTACCGGAAACGATGTGCAGCAGCGCTCCAACCGGGCTTTCTCTGCCCGCCGCTGAATCTGAAAGAATTGCTTTATCCCCTTTAACGATCAGCAGAAGTACCGTTGAAAAAAATATTCCATCGTAATATTGCGATATTCAATTTAGCCATTACTTTTGTGGCATGGGAGTAACAAAGACCGAAGTATTCACCGCCGAGCAGAACCGCATTGCTGATCTGGCCAAAGCACTGGCTCATCCCGCCCGGGTAGCCATCCTGCAACTGCTGGCCACCCGCAAGTCCTGCGTGTGCGGTGATCTGGTGGAGGAACTGCCGCTGGCACAGGCCACCGTTTCCCAGCACCTCAAAGAGCTGAAGCGGGTGGGCATCATCAAGGGCGACATCGATCCGCCCCGGGTGTGCTACTGCATCAACGAAGCCGTCTGGGCCGAGGTCCAGCAGGCGTTCGGTGCCCTGCTGGCGGCCTATCAGCCCCAATCCTGCTGCTGACCCCTTGGGTCGCCGCTTTTTTTTGACCGAATCAATCGTATTATTGCGATAAACTATGGACGCCATGAACCCAGCTATCCGACCTGCCGAGTCGAGCGATGTCCCCGCCGCTCACGGCCTGCTCCGCGCAGCGAGTCTGCCCACCGACGACCTGCCCGCTGACCTTCCCCATTTTGTGGTCCTCTACGACCAGACCCGGCTTGTCGGGCTGGCGGGGATGGAGTACCACGGTCCGGTGGGCCTCCTTCGGTCGGTCGCCGTGTCGCCCGAATACCGCTCCCAAAGGTTAGGAGAAAAGCTGGTGGGCGCGGTACTGGATGCCGCCCGGGAGGCGGGTGTCCGGGAAGCCTACCTGATTACGACCACCGCCGAGGCATATTTCCGCCGGTACGGATTTGCGACCGTGGCCCGAACCGATGTGCCCGAAGCCATCGGGAAGACAAGCCAGTTCAACGGCCTTTGCCCTTCGACGGCCACCGTCATGAAGATGACCCTGTAGCAATTCATTCAATCCACTTTATAAACCTCTATCCGAACATGGTAAACAATGCTGATGAACTGAAAGCCGTAGTCCGTCAGAAGTACGGCGAAATTGCCCAGACCGAAAATCCGGCGGGAGTCCCCGTGGACTGCGGCTGCGGCCCCACGTCCTGCTGCACTCCTTCTACCGCCGGGGCGGAAGCCATCAACATGGCCGAAGCTTATTCGGGCCTGAATGGCTATGTGGCCGAAGCGGACTTGGGGCTGGGCTGCGGACTGCCCACCCAGTTTGCCCTCATCAAACCCGGCGATGTCGTGGTAGACCTCGGCTCCGGGGCGGGCAACGACTGCTTTGTGGCCCGGGCCGAAACCGGCGAGACGGGCCGGGTGATCGGGCTGGATTTTACCGAAAGCATGGTCCAGCGGGCTCGTCGGAATGCCGACGCCCGGGGCTACACCAACGTTGAGTTTGTGCAGGGTGACATTGAAGACATGCCCCTGCCGGATGATCTGGCGGATGTGGTGGTCAGCAACTGCGTGATGAATCTGGTGCCCGACAAAAAGCGGGCTTTCGCCCAGACGTACCGGGTTCTGAAGACCGGAGGGCATTTCAGCATCTCGGACATCGTGCTGGAAGGAGAACTGCCACCCCGGCTGAAACAGGACGCCGAACTGTATGCCGGTTGCGTCTCGGGGGCTATTCAGCTCCGGGATTATCTGGCGGCGGTGAAGGAGGCCGGGTTCCGCAACATCCAATTGCAGAAGAAACGGCAGATCGTCCTGCCCGAAGAAGTCCTCGCCGCCTACCGGGATGAACTGCCCGCGGCGGGCGAAGGTGAAGCAGTTCCGGGCATCTTCAGCGTCACCGTTTACGCCGAAAAATAAGCTTACTCCGGCAACATCCGCCCCGAAACGTAATCGTCCGTAAGGCTGGCGCTGACCGGGCAGGGGCGGTGTTGCCGGAATTAACCCATTCTTTTTTAAGATGAACATACTGGTTCTTTGTACGGGCAACTCCTGCCGGAGTCAGATCGCCCACGGCTACCTCCAGTCCATGGCTGGCGACCGAGCCAAGGTCTACAGCGCGGGGGTAGAAACCCACGGGGTGAATCCCAAAGCCATCGCCGTGATGGCCGAAGAGGGCATCGACCTGTCCGGTCACACCTCCAACCACGTTGATGAGTACGCGGACGTTCCGTTTGATTACGTCATCACCGTCTGCGACAATGCCCGCGAGCGTTGCCCTTACTTTCCCACCACCGCCCGGAAATTTCACTACAACTTCCCGGACCCGGCCAAAGCGACCGGTAGCCCCGACGAAATTATGGAACAGTTCCGGGCCGTGAGGGACCAGATCAAAGCCTATAGCCAGACGTTTATCCAGCAGCAGATTGATGGAAGCCACCCTAACTAAAGGCAGATTGTCTTTCCTGGACCGCTTTCTGACGGTCTGGATTTTCGGAGCGATGGCGCTGGGAGTGGCTATCGGCTATTTCTTCCCGGGTGTTGATGGCATTCTGAACCAGTACCAGAGCGGGACAACCAATATCCCCATCGCAATCGGTCTGATTGTGATGATGTATCCGCCGCTGGCCAAGGTGCGCTACGAGAAGCTGCCGGACGTCTTCCGCAACACCCGTATTCTGCTGTTGTCCTTGGTGCAGAACTGGCTGATCGGCCCTCTGCTCATGTTTGGACTGGCCGTGCTGCTGCTGCCCGACAAGCCGGACTACATGGTGGGATTAATCATGATCGGTATTGCCCGCTGCATTGCGATGGTCATTGTCTGGAACGATCTGGCCGGGGGAGACCGCGAGTACGTAGCGGGTCTGGTGGCCTTTAACTCGGTGTTTCAGGTGTTGTTCTACCCGGTCTACGCTTACCTCTTTATCACCGTTCTGCCGCCTCTGGTGGGGCTTCAGGGCGTGGCCGTCGAGGTGAGCATCGGCCAGATTGCCGAAAGCGTCCTGATCTATCTGGGCGTCCCGTTTGGAGCAGGCATGCTGTCCCGTTACCTACTGGTGCGCCTGAAAGGGCGGCAGTGGTACGAATCCCGTTTTCTGCCCGCCATCAGTCCCCTGACGCTGGTAGCGCTGCTATTTACCATTGTGGTGATGTTCAGCCTCAAAGGCCGGATGATCGTGGAGATTCCGCTGGATGTGGTTCGCATCGCGATTCCGCTGGTGATCTACTTTGTCCTCATGTTCTTCTCGGCGTTCTATCTGGCCAAACGGGCCGGGGCGGATTACCCAAAGAGCACCTCACTGGCTTTCACGGCGGCAGGCAACAACTTCGAGTTGGGAATTGCCGTGGCCATCGCCGTGTTCGGCATTCATTCGGGGGTGGCGTTCGCCGCCGTGATCGGACCACTCATCGAAGTGCCGGTGCTGATTCTGCTGGTGAACGTGGCGCTTAAAAAACAGGCCGATTTTAGAGTATCAGCCCGTTCATGACCCACTTTCCCAGTCCAGACAGCGTTCCCGCGATTCGTTAAAATCGCAACCAAAATGGAAGTTAACTACCTCGACGCGGTTATCATCGGGGGCGGTCAGTCCGGACTGGCGACGGCCTACCATCTGCGGAAAGTCACGTCGAACTATCTGGTGCTGGATGCTGGCGTTCAGCCGGGTGGGGCATGGCCGCATGCGTGGGATTCGCTGCGGCTGTTTTCTCCGGCGGCGGCCAGCTCCCTGCCCGGATGGCTCATGCCCGCCACGGCAGAGGCGTACCCCGACCGGAATGAAGCCATCGATTACCTGACCCGCTACGAACAGCGCTACAGCTTCCCGGTCAAACGGCCGGTACAGGTGGAGTCGGTTGAAAAGGAAACCGAAGGCTTTAGGCTGCACACTTCGGCGGGTGTTTTTCACAGTCGGACGGTGATTGCCGCTACCGGTACGTGGAGTAAGCCCTTTATTCCTGACTATCCCGGACGGGATTCCTTTGGAGGCAGACAAATTCACTCGGCCCATTACCGTTCCCCGGAAGCTTTTCGGGGCCAGCGCGTATTGGTTGTGGGGGGAGGCAACTCCGCCGCTCAGATTCTGGCGGAGGTTTCCCGGGTGGCACATACGCAGTGGGTTACGCTGCACGAGCCGACCTTTCTGCCCGACGAGGTAGACGGCCGGTACGTGTTCGAAGTGGCTACCCAGCGATTCCACGCCGCCCAGCAGGGAGTGACCTTGCCGCCCGCCAGCCTTGGCGACATTATCATGCTCGATAGCGTCAGGGAGGCGCGAAGCCGTGGGGTGCTGAAGGCCCGACGACCGTTTGCCCGGATCATACCGGAAGGGGTGGAGTGGCCGGATGGCACGCAGGAACGCTTTGACGCCATCCTCTGGTGTACGGGTTTTCGTCCTGCCCTCGACTTTCTGGCTCCCCTGAACGTACTGACTCCGGAGGGCCGGGTGGAGGTCGCCGAAACCCGGTCTACGCGCCAGCCGGGCCTTTGGCTGGTCGGTTACGGCAACTGGACAGGGTTTGCGTCGGCTACCCTGATTGGCGTTAACCGGTCCGCCCGCAGGACGGCCGAAGAGGTGAAAGAGTACGGTCGATAAAAAGCGAATGCTTGGTAGAAAATATACACATTAAGCTTTCTACATTTGTGTCTTATAATTAAGCACATTGAATGAAAAAAACATTACTTGGTTTTTGCTTCTCATCATTAATTTTCTTGTCATCGTCAGCCTTTGCCCAGACTAGTACCGAAACCTGGAGTTCAGAGGGATTAGGGACTTTGGGTGGGGAGAATATAAAAACGGCAGCAGAGATAAAAAAGCTGTTGATTGGTACATGGGTGTTGAATGATGATCCAAAACAGACCGTTACATTCACAGCTACCACCGTCACCTTCAGGGTGAAAGGATTGTCTCAAAAGCCATCCACGTACAAAATGGAGGACGAATGCTGAGATGGTCCAGTTTTGCCGGACAGTCTAAGTGCTTAACTTAGCTGTACCATGAGCCAAAACAAATCCGTGCTGATGCCTCGTCGAAAGTACGATGAGGATTTCAAAAAAGAAGCTGTTCGCCTAGCTACTACTGGTGACCGGACCGTTGCTGATGTGGCCCGTTCACTGGGCATCTCGGAGAATCTGCTCTATCGTTGGAAAGGGAATAAAAAAGCAGGCCACCCGGATGGTAGCACCGTATCTATCGAGGAATATGAGCGGGTCCGGGAACAACTTCGTCGTGTCGAGCAGGAACGCGAAGTGTTAAAAAAAGCGTTGGCCATTTTCAGCCGGATGACCTGACGGTGGTCTATAAACTGGTCACTGAACTGAGTAATCACCACCCGATTCAAGTAATCTGTCATGCCTTGGAGATCAGCCGAAGTGCCTACTATGAATATCGACGGGGTTTGAGCTATCAAGTATCTGAAGAGAAACGAAAGCTCATTGGTGCTATGCAGAAAAGTTTTGCCGATCATCGTCGTCGATACGGCAGTCGTCGGTTAACGCCGGAATTACAAGAGCAAGGTTATTCGGTGGGACGGCATCAACTCCGACGGCTGATGCGCCGTGAAGGATTAAGGGCAATTCAGCCCCGAAGCTTTATTCCCCGAACGACGGACAGCCGCCATAGTGGACCTTTTAGTCCTAATTTGTTAGCAGATAGCCCATTTCCTGCCGCGCCAGGGTGTGTACTGGTTGGGGATATTACATATATTCCTTTGGTTACTGGAGAATGGGCCTATCTGGCTGCCTGGATGGATCTGTATTCTCGCCTGATCGCAGGCTGGCAGATTGAATTACACATGGAAGAATCGCTGGTCCATGAGGCCTTGAAAAAAGCCTTATTGCGTCGCAACCTGAATCCGAATGCGATCGTACATTCCGATCGGGGTGGCCAGTATATTGGCAAGTCATTCCGCAATACCCTACTTACTAATCAAATTCAACAGAGTATGAGCCGACCCAACGATCCGTACGACAATGCGTTTATGGAATCCTGCTGGTCCAGGCTGAAAGCTGAACTGTTAGAAAACGGAGCCTTCCGCTCACTGGAAGATGCCCGAACTGAATTATTTGATTACATTGAATGCTATTACAATCGCAAACGGCGGCACTCGTCGCTGGGCTACCTCAGCCCCGAACAATATGAAAACCAGTATTATTTAACGTTAAATCAAAACTTGCATAGTTGACTGTCCGGCTAAACCGGACCACCCCATGCGTCTGCGATTTTACCGAAGTCCCGCCATCACCTAATATGGTGGGTTGCTTTATGACCAATAATCCTAAAGTTTGCTTTCTTGTTGATGAACTGTCTAAGGCTTCTTTGAATTTAATGCCCATCTCACCTGTCGGTGAATATTACCATCTAAAAAAGAAGAAGTAAAACAGAGTGAAAGTTTAAACACTTAAATAGGATGACAAGCCCGGGCCTCCCTTCGGCTTATCAACAGCGGAACTTTGATGTTTGAGTGCGCTTCAAAGCCGATACGAGTATTCGTCCCGCCACTTGTCGCTTCATCCGAATTACTTCCATCCAGAAACGGTAGCAATTATCCTTTGATTCTAAGAGTTTTTAACAATAACCTGAGTGGAAGACTGGCTACGCTGACCGTCTGACTTGCGTAATTCAATCTGGTATACGCCGGGCTTAGTTTTTTGCCGGTCAAAGTAAAACTGGACATAATCTGGACTGTAGCCATCATTGCCAACTGTCAATTCAATCGGTGATGTCCCATCTGCGGGGATTGCATAAATTTGATAGTCTTGTAAGCGACCATCATAGAGATTACTAACGGGTAAGTTGACTAAGTACCTTTGATAGTTTTTTAGGTTTATAATCAGGCTATCCATTCCCGCTTGCATTAATTCGAACCGGACAGGACCAGCTGCTTTTAATAGAAGTTGATAGTCTTGATAAGTGGTTAGTGCCGTGTTGATGGGCCGTACTCGTAAATAGGTGGGCTTGCTGTTATCATAAGTGGTTACATCGAACGAAAATGGTTGTTCCAGTGATGGAGTCAGGTTTGGGTTAACGGGGCCTAAGACTGCATTGATGGAGGTCTTTACCAGTAGATTCATGATTCTATCTCGAATGCGACCTGCCTTAAAAGTGGAAGGTGAAACGGTAATAGTATGGGTTTGCTGATCTATATCAACACGAGTACTCGGATCGTCAATTACGCGCGCCTGTTGAATTTGGAGGGGTTGGTCAGCTACTACATCCGCTTGATGGCAGGCTGTTACTAATCCGATCAGTAAGCACAGCCAAGTTGTATAATTTTTTTTCATAAATAGTTTAGTTATTTAAAAGAATACCACAATTGGAAGGTGTTTTCCTGTTGTATGAGTGCTGCTGCGTAAGCTTTGCTAAGATAGCTATTAGTCTAACTTGGCAATGTTACCACCCTCATAATACCCTCGGCTTTTGGTGATTTTAGGGTAATGAAGTGTCGCGTGAACCGGGCGGGTTTCTGGGTAGTAAAATCTCATCTCCAAAATCACCCTCCCGAAACCGGTTGGTATGAATCTTGCGTTGTACTGGCTGTTCTACAAACATATGAAGCAACTGGTTTTTATTCTTTCCTTCCTGCCGTTCTTTGCGGCGCAGGCCCAGTCCAAGTACGAAAACAACCCCGACTACGTGCTCTGGTCGGCTACCCGGAAGCTGCAAGCCAGTGATTATCGGATGGCCCGTCCGCACCCTCAGGGAAATACCCCGGTGGTGGGCATGATTCTGGTCGGATACGATCTGCGTGGCTACGACCTCTACTCCAAACACCTCAACAAAAAGGTGGTCAACTACCTGCAGCGCTCGGGTTCGTGGATGGATACGACCAATTATGAGCCCGACCTGCTGCTGACGTACGAACAAACCCGCTTCGATATTCTGGAAGTGTACGCCCGCAAATTGCGGAAAGAGTTGAAGGATAACCGCCGCACCATCATCCTCAGGGGTGGGCAGACCTTCGATGCCCGCCACGAGCAGCTCATGGCCGAGTGCAACCGGCTGATTGTGGAATATTCGGACGATACCGACAGCGGCCGTCTGGAGGCAAAGCAGCGGCAGTGGGAAGCCAGAATTCAGACCATGCTGGCCGAACTGGCCGAATACGCTTACGACCGATGAGCACCTGAGGGCAGCCCCTCTTCGGGGAAATCATTCGAACTTAACTTAATCACAACGCTATGGCAGGATTGAAAGAATCAATACCGACCAGAGCGAAGAATCTGAGTGGAGCCCGGACTTCTACCATCAATATACCTACCAACCAAAGCAGATTCAGATTACCAGTTTCGACTACCTGCCTGCTACTCAGCAGTGGAAACAAAAGGCAAAATATACGTATACGCTGAATGATTCCGGCCAAGTAATACGGATCGTTCACATTCTGGACAAATGATTACTTGGGAAAACCGACCAAGAGCCTACCCATCAAGCACAAAACCTTTGATGAGGCAGGAGAAATGACGGCCGTTTACGAGTTACTGTACCAGTTTGATGCCAAGGGCTATGTAACCTCTCGAACAACTACCTACACCGATCCTACCGGTAAGTATAGTCCCCAGACTTACGGCAGTACATTCACGTACGAGTAAGGGCATCGGGAACGGAAATTCACCGGGAAGGGCCTCTTTCGCAGGGGCGGCCTTGGTCCCGGTCCATTCCCTGAAAGAGGCAGTTTTGGACCTGAATGCTGACGGCGAACGCTTCAGAGTCCGCTTCCATTGCCGGAAAGATTGCCGGCGCAGCGCCCGGACAGGTTCCCCGCCAGCGTTTGGCCAATCGGGGAAAAAGAAAAACAAAGTACTAGGCGAATGAAAAATCCTTCGTAATTTGCGCCCAGAAACGGTTTTTCCTTCGATTTCAGGCCGGGATGGCGGAATCGGTAGACGCGATGGTCTCAAACACCATTGTCTGCAAGGACATGCCGGTTCGAGTCCGGCTCCCGGTACTCAGTTTTTTGACTACATTTCATCAACCGCTTCGTTACTTTCTGTTCGAAGCGGTTTTTTTATTCCTTCCGGCAACGTTTGCGGAACCTGAACAACAAGACCACAGTCCTTTTTTATTAATCTAGTACCTGCAACCTGTTTATTTATGTCAACCCTCTCTCTTGCTCTCGAACACTTGATTCCGGCGGAAAGCAGCATCCCGGAAGAGTTCCGGATTCAGGAACTTCACCAGCGCGAGTACCTCATCGACGGCGAACTGCGGACCTGGGACGGACCCGTTCAGGAAGTGCTGTCGCCGGTCTACATCCAGACCGACCGGGGTGCCCGGCGCAAGGTCATCGGCAGCTATCCGCTGCCCGCTTCGGATATCGAAGCCATGCAGGCCCTGGACGCGGCCGTCCGGGCCTACGACAATGGCCGCGGCGAGTGGCCAACCATGTCGGTAGCCGACCGGATCGCCTGTATGGAGCGTTTCGTCGGCAAAATGATGGAGCGCAAAAGCCAGATCGTGTCCCTGCTCATGTGGGAAATCGGCAAAACCCTCGGCGACTCGACCAAGGAGTTCGACCGGACGGTGGAGTACATCTACGACACCATTGATGCGCTGAAAGACGTGGACCGGGCCTCTTCACGGTTCCGGATCGAACAGGGAATTATTGGCCAGATCCGCCGCTCGCCGCTTGGCGTCGTGCTGTGCATGGGACCGTTCAACTACCCGCTGAACGAAACCTACACCACCCTGATTCCGGCCATTCTGATGGGCAACACCATCCTCTTTAAGCCCCCCAAGCACGGCACTCTGCTGCACTTCCCGATGCTCGAAGCGTTTAAGGAATGTTTCCCGAAAGGGGTCGTCAACACGATCTACGGACGGGGCAATACGGTTGTTCCGGCGCTGATGCGGTCGGGGAGAATCAACGTCCTGACGCTCATCGGGTCGAGCCGGGTAGCCGATCAACTCAAGAAATTACATCCGAAAGTGAACCGCCTCCGCGCGGTGCTCGGCCTCGACGCCAAAAACGCGGGCATCATCCTCGGCAATGCGGACCTCGACCTGGCCGTGAAGGAATGCCTGCTGGGCACGCTTTCGTTCAACGGGCAGCGCTGCACGGCCATCAAGATCGTCTGGGTGCATCGGTCCATCGCCGACCGCTTCCTCGAACGCTTTACCGAAGAGGTCAACAAACTGAAACCGGGCCTGCCCTGGGAGAAAGGCACCCAGATCACGCCGCTGCCGGAGCCGCAGAAACCCGCTTACCTGACCGAATGCCTGCGCGATGCCGAGGCCCACGGCGCTCAGGTGGTCAACGAGGGCGGCGGCACGGTGCAGGAGTCGTTCTTCTTCCCGGCGGTCGTTTACCCGGTCAGTCCGGCCATGAAGCTTTACCGCGAGGAACAGTTCGGTCCCGTCGTGCCGGTGGTGCCCTTCGACGACATCGAGGAGCCGATTCAGTACATCATCGACTCCGACCACGGCCAGCAGGTCAGCATTTTCGGGACGGACCCGGCCGAGATCGCCAGCCTGGTGGACCCGCTCGTCAATCAGGTGAGCCGGGTCAACATCAACGCCCAGTGCCAGCGCGGACCCGACACCTTCCCGTTCACGGGCCGGAAAGATTCCGCCGAAGGTACGCTGTCGGTCGAGGACGCCCTGCGCTCCTTCTCCATCCGGACGGTCGTCGCCACCAAGGACACGGCCGACAACAAAGCCATCCTGAACGACATCGTCGAAGAACACCGGTCGGAGTTCCTGTCGACCAAGTTCATCTTCTAGGGTTTTCGCGGAGGGGCGGAAAAGCTCCGTTCCTCTCCGCACGAACCCGTCAAGCCCAGGACCCGGACCTTCCAGCCGGGTTTTTTCTTTTTTTTACGGTCCTAAAAAACCGTTTGTGAAGTATGCAGTATAGATTGCCGTCCATGCTGTAGTTTTACACCATCCGAGGGCAATTCCCTTTTGGCTTGCCCCAACCACAAACCAGCAACCTAAACCATGGGTCTTTTTGATTTTATCCGAAACGAATTCATCGAGGTCATCGAATGGGTCGATAACGGTCCGTCGCACGGCTCGACTGACACGGTCATCTGGAAATTTCCGGACAACGGCAACAACATCAAGTACGGCGCTCAACTGACCGTGCGGGAGTCGCAGGTGGCCGTGTTCATGAACGAAGGCCGCATTGCCGACGTCTACCAGCCGGGACGCTACGAACTGACGACCCAGAACATGCCGATTCTGACCACGCTCCGGTCGTGGAAGTACGGCTTCGAGTCGCCGTTCAAAGTGGACGTTTATTTTGTCTCGACAAAGCAGTTCACCAACCTCAAATGGGGCACGCAGAACCCGGTCATCATGCGCGATCCCGAGCTGAAGCAGGTGCGGGTGCGGGCCTTCGGGGTGTTTGCGCTGCGGGTGACGGACGCCGGAAAACTGATTAAAGAATTTGCCGGAACGACGCCCGTGGTCCGCATCGGGGATGTGGAGGCCCAACTGCGCTCGGCCATCGTGACCAACTTCTCCGATACGGTAGCCGAAGCCGGGGTATCCGTGTTCGACATGGCCCGTAATTACCGCGAAATGGGCGACAAGCTCCTGCCGCTCCTGCAGGAACATTTTACGGCCTACGGATTGGAACTGGCCCGGTTCTACATCGAAAATACCAGCCTACCGCCGGAAGTGGAGGCGTTTCTGGACAAAACCACGCAGATGAACATGGTCGGCGATATGGCCCGGTTCCAGCAGTTTCAGGCCGGAGTGGCGCTCGAAGATGCCGCCGAAAACGGCGGAGCCGCCGGACAGGCCATCCTGATGGGCGGCCTGGGAAATTTCATGCAGAACGCCAGCGCGCCCACCAATCCGACGACTCCGGCGGCGGGGTCTGAGGATAAAGGCAAAATCATGGACATGCTGAAACAACTGGGCGAACTGAAGGCGGCGGGCATCCTGACCGAAGAAGAATTCACCGCCAAAAAAGCTGAATTACTGGCCAGACTTTGATCCGGAAGCTGCCTTTCATGGAACATACCGAACTTACCGATATTCTCCGGGCGCCGTGTTCTGCCTGCGGTTCCCAGATGCGTTTTTCTGCCGATAAGCAGACGCTCGCCTGCGACCACTGCGGCAATACGGAACCGCTCGTTTTTACCCGGACCCGCCTGAACGAAAATCCGCTCCAGTTCCGACTCGAAAACAACGCGCTTCCGTCCGCCCCGACGGAGGAAAAGCGGGTGTTCGGCTGCGCCCGCTGCGGGGCCAGAACGACCGTTAATTTTGACAATCCGACCATTACCTGCGCGTTCTGCGGCTCGAAGAATGTCAACCCGGATGCGGTCAAAACGCGCCTGATCGAACCGGCGGGCGTTCTGCCGTTCCGCATTTCCCGGCAGGGCGCGATGGAACGGTTCAGCAACTGGGTCGGCAGCGACTGGCTGGCCCCCTCGGACCTGAAAGCCGGGGCCATGCTCGACAATCTGCACGGTATGTACATTCCGTTCTGGACCTTCGACGCCCAGGCGCAATCCGAATGGGAAGGCGAGGCCGGGCACTACTACTATGTGCCGGTTCAGGTGCGCGACAGCAACGGCCGGATGGTCACCCAGCAGCAGCAGCGGGTCCGGTGGGAATACCGGAGCGGGCACCACGAAGCGTTTTACGACGATCTGCTCGAAATGGCGTCGCGGAACCTCACCCAGCAGGAAAGTCATGTGCAGGAAGTGAGCCGGTACGAATTGCAGGAAGTGGTCGACTACGACCCCCGAATTCTGCTGGGCTGGGAAGCCGAAGTCTACAGCATCGACCTGGTCGAGAGTGCCCGCAAGGCCGAGGAACAGATTCAGCAGCGCGAGGAAACGGCCTGCGCCAACCTCGTCGGCGGGGATGCCCAGCGGAACCTGCACGTCCGGACGCAGCTTTCGGACCAGAGTTTCAAGCACCTTCTGCTGCCGCTCTGGATCTGTTCCTACATGTACAACGGCAAGCTTTACCGCTTTCTGGTCAACGGGCAGACGGGTCAGGTGGCCGGGCAGCGACCCAAATCCGCCCTCAAAATCGCCCTGCTGGTGCTGGCGTTCCTGCTGCTGGTGTTTTTCTTCTGGTATCTCGGGAAAAGGTAAAATGCGGTTTCGCGGCGTTTATCAAAGAAAACCAAAGTTTATCAAAGCATTCTTTGCGGTTCTTTGGCGCTCTTTGATAAACTTTGTGAAATAACCTCATCCTAACGAGTGCTCCAGGCCGATCAGATCAGTAAGTTTTTTGAAAATACCGCCGCCGTCCGCAGCGTCACGCTGGAGGTGCGCCCGGGCGAAGTCATTGGGCTGGTGGGCGAAAGCGGCTCCGGGAAAAGTACGTTCCTGAACCTGCTGGCGGGACTGGCCGACGCCGACGAGGGCACCGTCCGGTTCAACGGCGAACGAATCAAAGGGCCATCGGAGCAACTGGTTGCCGGGCATCCGCTCATCAAACTGGTGCACCAGGAGTACCAGCTCATGCCGAATGTGTCAATTCGGGAAAATATCGCCTACGCCCTGCGCTACTACGAGCGGACTTTTCAGGACTACCGGGTGGCCGAACTGCTGAAAACCTGCCGACTGGAGCACGTGGCCGACCGGATTCCCAAACACGTTTCCGGAGGCGAAAAACAACGGACCGCCATTGCCCGCGCGCTGGCCGAAAAACCGGCGGACGGTCTTCCCATGATTCTGCTGCTCGATGAGCCGTTCAGCCATTTGGACCTGCCAAACCGGATTCTGGTTCGGGACCTGCTGCTGGATGTCGTTCGCCATGAGCGGATGGGCTGCCTTTTTGTGACGCACGACGCCTCGGATGCCCTGTCGATTTCGGACCGGCTGGGTATCCTGCAGAATGGCCGCCTGATTCAGCTCGCGCCGCCCGCCCGGGTGTACCGCTATCCGTACAACTCCTACGCCGCCCGCATGACGGGACCGGCCAATATCGTCCGGGCGAAACAACTGCCGGCGCTGGGCGTCCAGCACATTTTTCACCCCAATGCCGCCGTCTGCATCCGGCCCGAACAGCTGCGCCTCAACGACCGCGGCGCGTTCGGAGGCATTGTGCAGCGGGTGCTTTTCAAAGGTCTATTCTCGGAAGTGGACATCGAAGTAAACCGGCAGACGACCCTGACGGCGCTGGCGACGTACCCTACCGAATTGTCCGTGGGTCAGGTGGTCGGGCTGGATCTGCTGGGTGGGGTGCACTGGCTGAAAGACCTTTGAAGTCCGAACATTGGGCCGCTACGCCGGGTTGTTTAGAAAACACCACGCAACGTTATGTCCAATACCAACAAACAGTCCGAAAATGAGCGGCATTCCAGCAACGAGCCGCACCTGGTCAGCATCAACGAAGATAACGTAACCCCGGAAGGCGCCGACGACAATTCGATGGGCGAACAGTCCTACGGCGAAGACTTCATGGGCAAATCGCATAAGCGGAGGAGCGAGGAGAAAAATGACTGAATGATTGAATGACTGAATGACTGAACAGCTCTGCGGTGTTAGGATTTGCGGAGCTATTCAGTCATTCAATCATTCAGTCATTCCGTTTAAATCGTCTGTGAAAACAGCCGTTCCTTCGTCTCCGCCTGAAGCATCCGCTGGTCGAAGGCCATGCAGATGTTGCGGATGAAGGGGCGGCCTTCCGGCTTTACGGTCAAGCCTCTCAGGTCCCATTCAATCAGGCCGTCGGCTTCGAAACCGGCCAGTTTTTCGGCCAGCGCCCCAAAGTCCGTTTCGTGGTGCTTCCAGTCGTCGCGGTGCCAGTGCGTTTCGAACCGGCACATGATGTTCAGGATGTGTTTGCGGAAATATAGGTCTTCGCGGTTGAGGCCGTGGCCGCGCAGCAGGGGCAACCGACCGGCGTTCACGCGTTCGAGGTACACATCCAGGTCTTTCTCGTTCTGGGCAAAAGCCGTCCACACATCACCGATGGACGAAACGCCCAGGCCCAGCATCACCTTCGTCCGGGTGGTGGTATAGCCCATAAAATTGCGGTGGAGTGTACCTTGCTGCATGGCTTTGTACAGGGCGTCGTGCGGCAGGGCGAAGTGGTCCATTCCGATTTCGGCGTAGCCCGCTTTCTCAAAAAGCGCCCGGCCAATCTCGTAGAGGTGTCGTTTTTCTTCACCCGACGGCAGGTCCTCATCGCGGAAGCCACGCTGGCCGTTGCCTTTGATCCAGGGCACGTGGGCGTAGGAGTAAAACGAAATCCGGTCGGGCTTCAGCAGCAGCGTTTTTTCAACCGTGTTTTCGATGGATTCCGGCTGCTGGAACGGCAGGCCGAACACCAGGTCGTGCGAGATGGACGTGTACCCGACTTCCCGCGCCAGTTCGGTGGCTTTCTGCACGTTTTCAAACGGCTGGAAGCGGTGAATGGCTTTCTGCACGACGGGGTCGTAGTCCTGCACGCCGAAGCTGACGCGGGTGAACCCGAAGTCATGCAGCGTTTGCAGGTGTTCGCGCGTGGTGTTGTTGGGATGACCTTCCCAGCCGTATTCGTATTCGTCCGCCCGATCCGCCCGGGCAAAAAGGCCTTCCATCAGCCGCCGCAGGTTCTCGGGTTTGAAAAAGCTGGGAGTGCCGCCGCCGAGGTGCAGTTCGGCGAGCTTCGGCCGTTCGGGCAGCAGGTTGCAGTAAAGCGCCCACTCTTTCAGCACCGCCTCGATGTACGGTTCTTCCACCGAATGATTTTTTGTAATGCGCTTGTTGCAGCCGCAAAACGTGCAGAGACTTTCGCAGTAGGGCAGGTGAATGTACAGGCTGATGCCCTGCTCGCGGTTGGAGGTCCGGAAGGCATCCTGCAAACGGTCGACCCAGGTGGCTTCGCTGAAAGTATCCGCGTCCCAGAACGGAACGGTCGGGTAGGAGGTGTAGCGCGGGCCGGGAACGTTGTATTTCTGGATGAGGGCGGTGTTGGTCATGG
This sequence comes from Tellurirhabdus rosea, assembly GCF_026278345.1. Taxonomy (NCBI): domain Bacteria; kingdom Pseudomonadati; phylum Bacteroidota; class Cytophagia; order Cytophagales; family Spirosomataceae; genus Larkinella; species Larkinella roseola. The sequence continues at coordinate 206,283 of NZ_CP111085.1, read as the reverse complement.
CATTGCAATCGTTCTCCACAAAATTGATGGATAAGCCGTTTGGACAACCTAATCACAATCAACCGCCCTGCTGACTTTGCTCATCCGGCAGGAAGCCGTTCGGCGCCAACTTGCAGAAAATTTACCGTCTATGAGCACCGCCACACTTACCCAAACGACCTGTTTTCACTGCGGCAATGACTGTGCGGAGTCGCCCATTCTGTTCGACGAAAAACCGTTCTGCTGCGAAGGCTGCAAATCGGTGTATGAAGTGCTGAATGCAAACCAACTCTGCCAGTACTACGACCTGACCCAGGCGCCCGGCCAGTCGCCGCGCCTGTCCCGCCTCGAATTTCTCGATAACCCCGATATTGCGGCCCAACTGCTTGAATTTACGGACGGCACGATGGCCACGGCCACGTTCTACGTACCGTCAATTCACTGTAGCTCCTGCCTCTGGCTGCTGGAAAATTTATACAAACTAGCCCCGGCGATCCGTTCGTCGCGGGTGGATTTCCTCAAAAAACACGTACACCTGACGTTCCGGATTGCGGATGTGTCGCTGCGGCAGGTGGCCGAACTGCTGACTTCGGTGGGCTACGAGCCGCTCATCAGCCTCAACGACGTGGTGCAGGAAAGCGAAAAGCCGTCGTACCGTCCGCTGCTGTACCGGCTGGCCGTGGCGGGTTTCTGTTCGGGCAATATCATGCTGTTCAGCTTCCCGGAATACCTCGGCCTCGACGATCCGGCCTTCAAACAGCTGTTTGGTTACCTGAATCTGCTGCTGGCGACTCCGGTGGTGTTCTATTCGGGGTCCGGTTACTTTACGTCGGTCTGGAAAGCCCTGCGGCGGGGCATGATCAACATCGACCTGCCTATCCTGCTGGGATTCGGCACGGCTTACGCCCGGACCATCTACGAAGTCTTCACCCAGACCGGAGCCGGGTATTCGGATTCCGTTTCGGGCCTGATTTTCTTTCTGTTAACGGGCAAATGGTTCCAGCAGAAAACCTACGATTTCCTTTCCTTCGAACGGGATTACAAATCGTATTTCCCGCTCGCGGTGATGAAACTGACCGGAGCCAAGGAAACGCCGGTGCCGGTGGCGTCGCTCAAAAAAGGCGACCGCATCCGGGTCCGGAACGCCGAACTGATTCCGGCGGACGGCATTCTGTACAAAGGCAGCGCAACGATCGATTACAGCTTCGTGACCGGAGAATCGGAACCGGAAGCGAAAAAAGCCGGAATGCTGCTCTATGCGGGCGGCAAGCAGATCGGCGAATCCATCGAACTCGAAGTGGTGCGGGAAGTTTCGCAGAGTTACCTGACGCAGCTCTGGAACAACGACGCTTTCCGCAAAGGGCAGGTGAGCCGCATCCGTTCGTTTGCCGATCAGGTGGGTCAGTGGTTCACCTACGTGGTGCTGTCGATGGCGTTCCTCGTCGGGACGTACTGGTACGTTAACGAGCCTTCCAAAGCGGTCAACGCGTTTACGGCCATTCTAATTGTGGCCTGTCCCTGCGTCCTGTCGCTGTCGTATCCGTTCGCGCTCGGCCACGGCATGCGGATATTCGGGAAGCTGAAATTCTACCTCAAAAACGCTGATGTGATTGAGCAGATGGCGGCCTGCGACACGATCGTCTTCGACAAAACCGGCACGCTGACGTCCACGGAAGCCGCCCGGCCGGTGGAAGAGTTTCGCCTGCCGCTCGATGAAATGGAGTACGCCCTGGTGGCATCGCTGGCCGCGCAGTCGGCCCACCCGCTGAGCCGGAAGCTGTCGAAATACCTGTCGGAGACGATGACCCTGCCGGTGGAAAACTTCACGGAAATAGCCGGACAGGGCGTCAAGGGGCTGGTGTACGGGCAGTCGGTCAAAATCGGTTCGCGGGCTTTTGTCCACCCGTCTATTTCGGGCGAGTCGGATGCAGAAGGCTCGGCCGTGCACGTGAGCATCGACCATGTGTACCGGGGCGCGTTCCGGTTCCGCAACCAGTTCCGGGAAGGCATCGAAGACATGCTGAACGCTCTTCAGAACGACCGCAAACTTTACCTGCTTTCCGGCGACAACGATGCGGCCCGGGCCGACCTGCAACGCTGGTTTCCGCAGAACGGTCAGATGGTGTTCGAGTGCCACCCGCAGCAGAAACTGGACTTTATCCGGCAGTTGCAGGCGCAGGGGCACCGCATCCTGATGATCGGCGACGGCCTCAACGACGCCGGTGCCCTCAAGCAGGCCGACGTCGGCATCGCCGTGACGGACGACACGATCCAGTTCACGCCGTCGAGCGACGCCATTCTGGAAGCCGGCGCCCTGAACCGACTGCCTGACTTTTTGAAATACAGCAAATTCGCCATGCGGCTGATTCATTTCAGCTTTGTCATCTCGCTGATGTACAACTGCATTGGGTTGTCGTACGGCGTCACGGGCAACCTGTCGCCCATCGTGGCGGCCATTCTGATGCCGGTAAGTTCGGCCACGATGGTTCTCATCGCCACCATCGGCATGCGCTGGAAAGCCGGCCAGATGTTCGCCAAAGCCCTGTCAGCACCGGGCCGACGTTCGGTCGAAAGACCCTGACAGGGGTTGGATGGCTTCCTGACCTGATTACATCTGTTGAAAAGAGCCACGCCTGACAGCGGTCCCAAGACACTGTCAGGCGTGGCTCTTTTCAACGAACCGATTTAATTCCCCTTGGGTCGGGCTGTCAGAATCTGCACCGGACCGAGAAGGCCGGATGGCAGCAGTTCCCATTCTTTCCGGATTGTAACGTTGGTTTGCGTGAGGCGTTCGTTCTGCGGCTTGCCCCGGTCGCCCACGAGCCGGTTGCGCCACGAATTGATTACTTCCACCTCCAGCTGGTTGCCCGTCGGTTTCAGAATTCCGCTGACCGGCACGCGGAACGGAGGGGTCCAGACGATGCCGAGGTCGCGGCCGTTCAGTTTCACCCGCGCTACACCCACGTCCCGGATGTCGCCCAGGTCCAGATACATCGGGCCGGTAGCCGGGAGGCCGGCGGCGTCAAAGGTTTTGCGGTAAACGGCTTTTCCGGAATAAAACCGTATGCCCTCCTGCGGATGCTCCGTCCAGCTGATGAGCCTGTCGAAGGTCTGACTGGCCGGGGCCCCGGCCGTCCAGTTGGAATTGAACTGCACCTGCCACGGCCCGCTCAGCGTCGTCACGGTTTCGTACGTCGCGACGGGCAAAGCGGCGGTTCCCTGCTGCGTGGCCGGGATGGGTTTCCGGAAGACCACGAAAACGGAGCCGTACGGGTCGAAGTCCAGCGTAACCGTTGTCTGCCCGTTCTCCTGCCGGAAAGCGGTTGCCGGTTGGGTTTCGCCCGTTACCGGATTCCAGAGTTCGGGCTGGCGGCCGGTGAGGCGGAACGAAGCCGTGACGCGGGCCGCCTCGCGATTCTGACTGCTGACGAAATAATAATCCGTGTCGCCCTGCACCTTGTGCATGAAATCAAAGACCTGATTGGGCCGCGTTCCGGCAAAGGCCGCGTCGGGTTTCACTCCGTCGGCCAGCAGTACCTCGCGGGCCGTTTTGCCCCAGATCACGCGCCCGGCACCCACCGCCCGCTGACCGGCCGGGCTTTCGCCTTTTCCCCAGAGTTCATCGGCGAGCGCCTGTAAACGACCGGCACTGGCCGGATAACCGACCAGACTGGCCGAGGTCGCGGGTTTCGGGCCAATCACCGTGGCCCCGCCTTTGACCAGCTGAGCCACTTTTTCGAGCGCCGCCAGTGAGAGGACCCGGTGGTCGGGCAGCACCAGCACGCGGTAGGAGAGGCCGTGCGGGAGCGTAATCCGGTTATTTCGGATCGAAAGCACCTGCAGCCGGTCTTCGTTGATCACGTCATAATCAAACTCCGGTAACGCTTTGCCCGGGTCGTCCGCCTTTTGCCGGGCGATGTTCGGAATATGGTCGCCGTAGTAATACAGTACGTCGGAAACCGACTGGCCCTGTTGCAGCAGGTACTGGCAGCGGGTGAGGTACTGGATGAAGCCCGTCGACAGGTCCCACCACGTCACGTTCGGGTTGAAGTGCGTCCCGGCGAAATACTCCTGACCGGGCAGGCCCATTTCTTTCGGCGAACAGGTGAAGGTGTGCAGGTAAACCAGATTCAGGCCGGCGCAGAATTCGTGGTCGGCGCTGGATTTCATGTCCGACCAGATGACGTCGTTCCAGTGCGGCCCGATGGTCGTGAACGACTCGGCTCCCACGAACTGCTTGTTGTAGATATGCGCCGCACTCGCCGCCTGCTTGACAAAAAAGCGGCGTTCGGGCGTGGGGCGGTGAGGCGAAGGCGACCAGAACTCGCTCATCATGATGTCGCTGTAGCCGTAGTTTTTTAGCCCGTCGAACGGTCCGGCATGCGGTCCGGCAGACTCGGGTTGCAGGCCGATGCCGTACCGGGCGGCCCGGGCGGCGAACGTGCCGTAGTGTTTCTCGGCCACCAGATCGCTGATCGTTTTGCGTAAATCCGCCAGAAAGCGGTTGCTGGCCTCCCGGTTTTCGATGATGCGCCCCGACACGACCGGCAGATACGCCAGCATATCGTAGCCCCGGCGCTTTTTAAATTCTTCCGCAAACCCTTCCGTCCAGTTACAGCCGCCCGCTTCCCAACTGTCGGTTTGCAGGTATTTCAGCGTTTTTCCGGCCATCGGCCCGATCATTTTCAGCAGCGGTTCGACATGCGTGTCCCAGTAGCGGTTGAAAATCCGGTCGTTGAGCGGGTCCAGCACCCGGCCCTGCCATTTGCCGCTGGAGGTCGATACTTCGGCGTCGGTGGGCGTGTAGCCGAAGCGCATGATGGTCCATTCGCCCGGCGGCACCTGCCATTCCAGAATGCCCTCCCGGTTCATCTTTGCAGACAGGTTCTGAACCGTGTTCGCCGCGGCGTCTTCTTCGCCCGCGGTGCCCGGAACGTCCGTCAGCAGGTAGCGCGTGTCCGGAGCCGACATGCCCAGTTCTTTGAACATCGCTTTTTCGGCCAGATCGCGGATGGGCGGGCGGTTGGCACCGGCTTTTTTCCCAAACGCCAGCACGGTGATGTCGCGGTAATAGTCGTCCTTGCTTTTGGGCAATGGCAGCGCCTGCCGGAACGTCATGGGCCCTTTGACGGTCACCTCCGACCAGGTCAGGTGTTTGGCGGCTTCGGCGGGTGTGATGTCCGGACCGCCGAGGTTCCAGCCGCTCTGGATGCTCAGGCTGAGCACCAGCCCAAGGCGCTCGGCTTCGCGGACGGCGTGGCGGTACAGTTCGCGCCAGGCCGGAGAGCCGAACAGGGGACCTTCCGGCACCTGGGCATTGCCGCGCTGCTCGGCCCCGCCCGCGTCGAAGAGGCAGGCGCCGCTGAAGCCTTTCGCTTTCATTTCCTCCAAATCGCGGGTGATCGCTTCTTTCGTGACGTTGCCGTTGAGCCACCACCACCAGCAGCGAATGCCGGAGGAGCGGGGCGGTGCTTTAAAACTTTCTTCCGAAAAGGCTACCGGCGCGGGCTTTTTCGGCTGGGGTTTGATGCCCGCTACCAGCGAAACCGCCAGTAACGGGATAAGAAGAAGAGGTATGCGCATCTGTCTGAACTGGAATGGGCAGTGATTTTAAGGATTCTTCCGACGATCTGACGAAGACTTCGGAGATAAAAGACGCGAACTTCATGAATTCCACCGCTTTTTGGAGAGGAAATCAATAAAATCTGCGGTAATTCAGGTTCGGACCCGCTTCGGCGTCGGCGGCGATTTCCGCAAGGGGCTGGGAGTAAGCCGGGGGCCAGGGAAGTCAGTTCTCTATTCAACGGCTTGAAAAGTGAGAAGGAATCTGCCTAATTTTGCCCTTTATTCAGGCTTTTGATTCCCCAGCGTTTTGAAAATCTTCCTGAAATCCTGCCGGTCGGCCCGACTGGTGGTGTGTTGATATTCCCAGGTTTAAGCGGTTGCCCAGAATGATTCTTGTTGTTGACGACAGGCCGGAAAATATTTTACCTCTGAAGAAAATCCTGGAATTGAACGGTTTTGCGGTCGATACGGCCGAATCCGGCGAAGAGGCGCTGAAACGGATTCTGAAAACCGCTTATTCGGTCATCATTCTGGATGTACAGATGCCCGGCATGGACGGTTTTGAGGTAGCCAATGCCATTTCCGGTTTCAGCAAAGCCCGCGATACGTCGATTATTTTTCTGTCGGCCGTCAATACCGAGAAAAAATTCATCACCCAGGGCTATACTTCGGGCGGCACCGACTACCTGACCAAGCCCGTCGATCCGGATATTCTGGTGCTGAAAGTGAAAACGCTGGACAAACTGTACCGGCAGCAGCAGGAACTCCGGGCGGCGCAGGAATCCCTGAAAAAGGCTGCCGAGCAGCTGGAAATCCAGGTGCAGCACCGGACGCAGGAGCTGCTGGCGAAGAATGCCGAACTCGAACGGGCCAACCACGAACTCCAGCAGTTTACCTGGGTGGTGTCGCACGACCTCAAAGAGCCGCTGCGGAAAATGCAGATTCTCCAGGACACCATTCGGGAGAAATACCTGAAGGGCAACGAAGAGGCCGTCAGTTACCTCGACCGCTCCATCCGGTCCTCGGCCCGCATGTCCCACCTCATCACGGACCTGCTGACCTTCTCGCAACTGGCCATTCCGGAGCCTTTTCAGCCGACCCAGCTCAATGCGCTGCTGAACGACCTGCTGCCCGATTTTGAAGACATCATCGAACGCAAAAAAGGCCAGGTGACGGTCGGGCCGCTCCCGGTCATCGACGCCATTCCGGTCCGCATCCGGCAGATTTTCCAGAATCTGATCAGCAATTCGCTGAAATTCGCCCGACCCGACGTGCCGCCCCGCATTTCCATCGAAGGAGAACGGATTGGGGAGCGAAGACTCGACGCGCCCGCCGACCCGAACGGTGCCTTTTGCCGCATCCGGGTGCAGGACAACGGGATCGGCTTTCATGAAAAATATCTGGAACGGATTTTTGTCATGTTTCAGCGGCTGCACGACCGGGCGAGCTACGAAGGCACCGGCATTGGGCTGGCCATCGCCAAAAAAAATGTTGAAAAACACGGGGGCCTCATTACGGCACAGTCTTCGGAAGGGCAGGGGGCTGTTTTTGTCCTGGTGCTGCCCCTGCGCCAGTCCCACGTTTAGTTAAAAACTCTGTCTGCGCTTTATCAATCGTCATTCCATGCCAGAATCAATCAATTCCCATTCGGTGGTCAGGCAACTCCGGTTTGTGTTTACCTTCTCGACGGTGCTGCTGCTGTTCAGTCTGGTGGCTTCTTTCTGGAGCATCCAGCGGCTGATCGCCAACTCGAAGATGGTGAATCATACCAACGAAGTGCTGCTGGAGGTGGAAAGCATCATTTCCGCCATCAAGGACGCCGAAACGGGCCAGCGGGGCTACCTGCTGACCTTTAGCCCGGACTTTCTCGCGCCCTATAACGGGGCCTACGGCCGGGTGACCAACAGCCATAACAAACTGCTCGCCCTCACCAGCGATAATCCGGTCCAGCAGCGCAATCTGGCGGAAGTCCGGAGGCTGTACGAAATCCGGTTTGTGCAGATGCGCAGGGTAATCGCGCTTTTTCAGCGCAACTCGACCGCCAGCCAGCGAACCGCGGAACTGAAGCGGGGACTGGTGATCATGCAGAACCTGCGGGCGCAGGTGGATCGGGTCAAAGCAGCGGAAACCGGACTGCTGGCCGAGCGGGTTCAGCGGCAGCAGCTCTACATCACCTACACGCCTTTTCTGCTGGTGGTGGCGGCCATTATCTCCATGCTGATTACGGCCTTTGCCTACGTCCGGATCAAAACCGACCTCGACCACCGCATCGCCCGGCAGCGCGAGGAACGGGAAAAATACCTCCAGACCTCCCGCCGGATCGCGGTCATGGAAGACATTACCCACAAAATTGCCGAAGGCGACTACACCGTACGGAGTGAAGACCTGGAAGACGACGACCTCGGCCGCATTGGCAAAGCCCTGAATACGATGACCGGAGCCCTGCAGCAGACGTTTACGACGTTGCAGAACCAGAACTGGCTCCAAACGGGCAACGCCCGCCTGAGCGACGCCATGCGCGGGGAACGGAACCTGCGGAAACTGGCCGGAAACATGATCGAAACGCTGGCCGGTTACCTGAAGGCCCCGCTGGGAACGGTGTACCTGCTGGAAAGCGAGGGCACGTACCAACTGGCCGGAAGCTACGCCGCGGCGGGTGCCCCCGCCCTCATCCGGAGCGGGGAAGGGCTGGTTGGGCAGGCCGTCAAATCCCGGCATCCGGTGGTCGTCGACGAGGTTCCCGAAAATTACGCCCGCGTCCGTTCGTCGCTGGGAGAAGCCCGGCCGACTTCGCTGATGGTCGTGCCGTTATGGTACGCGGATTTGTGCGTGGGGGCCGTTGAACTGGGCCTGCTCCGGAAGCCGGACCCGCTCGAAATAACGCTGCTGGACCAGAACCGGGATGCGATGGCCATCAGCGTCAACGCCGCGCTGGACTACCGGCGGCTTCAGGATCTGCTGGAAGAAACGCAGGCCCAGTCGGAAGAACTGCAAAGCCAGCAGGATGAACTTCAGAATCTGAATGTGGAGCTGGAAATGCAGGCGCAGAAGCTTCAGGCGTCGGAAGAGGAACTGCGCGTGCAGCAGGAAGAACTGCAACAGACCAACCAGGAACTGGAAGAACGGGGCAAATTGCTGGAGGAACGCAACGACGAGATTCAGACGAAAGTCCGGGAACTCGAACTCACGACCCGCTACAAGTCGGAGTTTCTGGCCAACATGTCGCACGAACTGCGGACGCCGCTGAACTCGATTCTGCTCCTGAGCCGCCTGCTGGCCGAAAATGCCGAACAGAACCTGAACGCCGAACAGATCGAATACGCCCGGGTCATCCAGTCGTCGGGCAACGGTCTGCTGGGGCTGATCGACGAAATTCTGGACCTGTCGAAGATCGAAGCCGGGCAGATGAAGCTCGACGTGCACCAGGTGGCGGTGGCCGAAATCACGGACGAACTGCGGTCGCTTTTTGCCGTCATGGCCCGCGAAAAAGGGCTGGAGTTCAGCATTACCGTCGCGGCGGATGTGCCGGCCACCGTCGAGACGGACAAACAGCGGCTCGGACAGGTCCTGAAAAACCTGATTTCGAACGCGCTGAAATTTACGGCTAAAGGCAGCGTCACGCTGACCATCGAACGGCAGGACGGCCAGCTCAGTTTCCGGGTGGCCGATACCGGCATCGGCATTCCGCCCGAGAAGCAGCCCATCATTTTCGAGGCGTTTCAGCAGGCCGACGGTTCGACAAAGCGCAAGTACGGCGGCACGGGCCTCGGCTTGTCCATCAGCCGCGAACTGACCAAGCTGCTCGGCGGCGACATCCAGCTCAAAAGCGAGGTGAACCGGGGCAGCGAGTTCACGGTCCGGATACCGTTCCAGCCGGAGCAGCCGTCGGCTCCGGCGCCGGTGGCGGTCCAGGCGCCGGTGGCCCTCACGCCCCGGCCGACGGGGCACGCCCGGTTTATCAGTCCGCACATTCCCGAACCGATTCCCGACGACCGGCAACTCATCCGGGAGCAGGACAAAGTCATTCTGATCGTGGAGGACGACCCGAATTTTGCGAAGACCCTGCTCGATTTTGCCCGGAAAAAAGGCTACCGGGGGCTGGTGGCGGTCCGGGGCGACGAAGGGCTGGAGCTGGCGACGCAGTACCGGCCGCAGGGCATTCTGCTGGATATCGAACTGCCCGTGATGAGCGGCTGGGAAATCATGGACGCGCTGAAGGCCAACCCGCAGACCCGGCCCATCCCCGTGCACATCATGTCTTCGCACCGGATGAAGAACGAAAGTCTGCTGAAAGGAGCCATCGATTTTGTGGACAAGCCGGTCGCCTACGACCAGTTGCAGGATATTTTCAAAAAGCTCGAATACGTCCTGAACCGCAATCCGAAAAAGGTTCTGATCGTGGAAGACAATCCGAAGCACGCCAGGGCGCTGGCGTACTTCCTGGAAACGTTCAACATCAACTCCGAACTGAAAAGCGACATCCGGGAGGGCGTCGGTGCTCTGAAACAGAACGAGGTGGACTGCGTGATTCTGGACATGGGCATCCCCGACAGCAAGGCGTACGAAACGCTGGACGAAGCCCGCAAAACGCCGGGTCTGGAAAATCTGCCCATCATCATCTTTACGGGCAAAAGTCTGTCGATGTCCGAGGAGCTGAAAATCAAAAAATACGCCGATTCGATCATCGTCAAAACGGCCCATTCGTACCAGCGCATGCTGGATGAGGTGTCGCTGTTCCTGCATCTGGTCGAAGAGTCGCAGCCGGGCGGTCCGCAGGGGCCCGTCAAACGGCAGACCGGGCTGAAACAGGTGCTGGCCAACAAGACCGTGCTGGTGGCGGACGACGATGTGCGGAACATTTTCTCCCTTTCCAAGGCGCTGGAGCAGTACAACATGACCATCATCCCGGCCCTCGACGGCAAGGAGGCGCTGGAGAAACTGGAAGAAAACCCGTCCGTCGATGTGGTGCTGCTGGACATGATGATGCCGCAGATGGACGGCTACGAGGCTGCCCGAAAAATCCGCGAAAACCCGCGCTGGAAATCCCTGCCCGTGATTGCTGTCACGGCCAAAGCGATGACCGGCGACCGGGAAAAGTGCATTGACGCCGGAGCCTCGGACTACATCACCAAGCCGGTGGACGTAGACCAGTTGCTGTCGCTGCTGCGCGTATGGTTGTATGATAAATAAAAAAGAAACAGGGCGGTAGGGGTTACCAGAGATACTTTATGCTGGAGGAGGAAGAGCTCGATTGGCTGCTGAATGACTTAATGGAATGCTACGGCTACGACTTCACGCAGTACGCCCGGACGTCGCTCCGGCGGCGCATCGCCCGGATTCGGCTGCTCGACGGGTTCGGCGACCTGCTGGAACTCCGCCGCCGCATCCGGTCCGATGCGGCGTACATGCAGCGGTTTGTCGAGGAGCTGACGGTCAACGTCACGGAGATGTTCCGGGACCCGTGGTTTTACAAAACTCTGCGGAACACGGTGCTGCCGACGCTGGCGGCCAAGCCGTTTATCCGCATCTGGCACGCGGGCTGCTCGACGGGGGAGGAGGTTTTTTCGATGGCTATTTTGCTGAAAGAAGAGGCGCTGCTCCAGAAGACGCTGCTCTACGCCACCGATCTGAACCCCGACGTGCTGGAAAAGGCCCGGAGCGGCATCTACAACCAGGCGGCGCTGAAGGAATATACGCAGAATTATGAGCTTGCGGGCGGGAAAGCGAATTTTTCGGACTACTATACCGCGCATTACGGCCACGTCAAATTCCGGGAAGAACTGAGCCAGCGCATGGTTTTCGCCGTACACAACCTCGTTTCGGACCGTTCCTTCAATGAATTCGACCTTATTCTCTGCCGCAATGTGCTGATCTATTTTAACAGGGAACTGCAGAGCCGGGTACTGGCGCTGTTTGACGAAAGCCTCGGCACGCTTGGCTATCTGGCGCTGGGGTCAAAGGAAACCATCCGGTTTTCGCAGTTGCAGACAGGGTACCAGCAGGTAGGAACGGACAAAATATGGCGAAAGCTTCGATGAAGACAGAACGGAAAGTGGTGGTCATCGGCGGGTCGGCGGGGAGCATCGACGTGCTGCTCCGGCTACTGCCCGCCCTGCGGGGGCCGCTCCGTTTCGCAATCGTCGTGGTGATTCACCGCAAAAACGCCGCTGACTCGGTCCTGGCGACGCTGCTGGCCTTTAAAACCGAAATCCCGCTCAAAGAGGTGGAGGATAAAGACCCGATCCTGCCGAACACCATCTACCTGGCTCCGGCCGACTACCACCTGCTTTTGGAGCGGGAAGGCTTTTTTTCACTGGATGATTCCGAAAAAATCAACTTCAGCCGCCCGTCCATTGACGTGACGTTCGAGACGGCGGCGGATGTGTACGGGGCCGGGGCCGTCGGGATTCTGCTGTCGGGAGCCAACGCCGACGGGGCGGAAGGGCTGAACGCCATTGCCCGGGCGGGCGGACTGACGGTCGTGCAGCAGCCCGAAACGGCCCGGGTGGATTTTATGCCCATGCAGGCGCTGGCGGTGGCGGCGGTGGATCGGGTCCTGAATACGGACGACATGGCCGCCCTCCTCAACGGCCTCAACCGGCAGGAGTAACTCCGCCGCGCTTATTTTTCTTTCCGAAAAACCACCCGCTGCACGTTCCGGACGGTATAATTCACGACGCCTTCTCCGGTTGTTTCGCCTTTCTTCCCCGAAGTCACTTCAAAAATGAGGTTTTCGCCGACCCGTTCGTAGGTGGCCGTCAGCAGGTTGCCACTGACCTCGAACACGTTGTAGAGCTTGTCTCCGACCAGATAAGTGTCGAGCAGAATGCCGTTACCTTCGTCGGTGACGTAGCGGTTCGCGGCTTTGTCCGTCAATTTGAGGGCATAATCCTTCACCACGGGGTTTTTGACCGAAAGGTATTCGGTTTTCCAGGCCCAGACGGCGGGGTCGGCGGTCCGGGCGACGGTCATCCGGACGGGGACGCTGTCTTTGACGACTCCCTGATAATAGAGATGCAGGGTGCCTTTCCAGACGCCGAGGCAGCGGTCGGGGAAAGGGGTCTGGGCCGGAGCGGCGAGGGAAATACCGCACCAGAAAAACAGAAGCACAACTACTCGGGTCAGCATCGCTGGCGGGGAACAGGGCATGGGGAATTCGTTAAATCAGGGCTGAAGATACGAAAATCGAACCGAACGCCGGATAAATGTCAGGTCCCGGACGTCCCCACTGACCCAAATCACTCCCCTCTCTGACAATCCTCATGGGTCGCCGGTGCCATTAGTGGCAATTTTGAACAACCAAAAGTAACCACTACGGCCATGCAAGTCATCTTCTTCATGATTGGCGTAAGTCTTCTGATGGCACTCGGGTTTCTGGGGGCTTTTTTCTGGTCGATGCGAACCGGCCAGAACGATGATCTCTACACGCCCTCCATGCGGATGCTGCTTGATGATACCAGTTCTGAACCTTCCTCGTCACATAATAAACCTGTTTCTGTAACTAAGTAAACCATGAATGTATCTCTCGAACCTTCTGCACACGCGGCCCCGGAAAGGCGTCAGCCCGGCACCGCCGCCGCGCCTGTAGTGGAGCGTTTCGCGTACGACAACCTGATTGTCCGCAACTTCGGTATCGCCACCATCATCTGGGGTATCGTGGGAATGCTGGTCGGGGTGATCGCCGCGACGCAGCTTTTTGCGCCGGCCGCCAACCTCGGTAACCAGTACACCACGTTTGGCCGGATTCGCCCGCTGCACACCAACGCGGTTATTTTTGCCTTCGTTGGGAACGCCATTTTCATGGGTGTTTATTACTCCCTGCAACGGCTTTGTAAAGCCCGGATGTTCTCGGACCTGCTGAGCAAGATTCACTTCTGGGGCTGGCAGCTCATCATCGTTTCGGCCGCTCTGACGCTGCCGCTGGGAATCACCACCTCCAAGGAGTACGCCGAACTGGAATGGCCGATCGACATCGCCATCACGCTGATGTGGGTGGTTTTCGGGATCAACATGTTCGGTACCATCATCAAGCGCCGGGAGCGTCACCTGTACGTGGCCATCTGGTTCTACATCGCGACCTTCATCACGGTGGCCGTGCTGCACCTGACGAACTCAATGGAAATGCCGGTCAACTTCCTGAAAAGCTACTCGCTGTACGCTGGGGTTCAGGATGCGCTCGTTCAATGGTGGTATGGTCACAATGCCGTGGCGTTCTTCCTGACGACGCCGTATCTGGGCATGATGTACTACTTCCTGCCGAAGATGGCCAACCGTCCGGTTTACTCCTACAAACTGTCGATTCTGCACTTCTGGGCCCTGATTTTCATCTACATCTGGGCGGGTCCGCACCACCTGCTGTACAGCTCGCTGCCCGACTGGGCGCAGTCGCTGGGCGTGGTGTTCTCGATCATGCTGATCGCTCCGTCCTGGGGCGGGATGATCAACGGGCTGCTGACGCTGCGCGGCGCCTGGGATAAAGTGCGCGAAGATGCGATTCTGAAGTTCATGGTCGTGGGTCTGACCGGCTACGGGATGGCTACCTTCGAAGGTCCGATGCTGTCGCTGAAAAACGTCAACGCCATCGCGCACTTCACGGACTGGGTCGTTGCCCACGTTCACGTCGGTGCCCTGGCCTGGAACGGCTTCCTGACCTTTGCGATGCTGTACTGGCTGATCCCGCGTATGTACCACACGCCGCTGTTCTCCAAGAAGCTCGTCAACGTTCACTTCTGGATCGGTACACTCGGTATCCTGTTTTACGCCGTTCCGATGTACATTTCCGGCTTTACACAGGGGATGATGTGGAAAGACTTCACGGATGAAGGTGTCCTGAAATACCCCAGCTTCCTGGAAACGACCCTGCAGATTCTGCCGATGCACATGATGCGGGCCGCGGGCGGTGTGCTCTACCTGACAGGTACCATCATTATGGCCTACAACCTGTTCAAGACCATGGCGGCGGGTTCGCTGACGGCCAACGAAGCGGCCGAAGCTCCGGCGCTGGAAAAAGCCTACACGCCGACCGGCCACGATGCCTACTGGCACCGCTGGTTTGAGCGCAAGCCTATCCCCCTGCTGGTGGGTTCCCTGGTGGTTATCCTGATCGGTTCGCTGATCGAACTCGTGCCGACCTTCATGGTGGAATCGAACGTACCGACCATCTCCACGGTGCAGCCCTACACGGCTCTGGAAGTTGAAGGCCGCGACCTGTACATCAAAGAAGGCTGCGTAAGCTGCCACAGCCAGCTGGTTCGTCCGTTCCGCTCGGAAACCGAACGCTACGGCGAGTACGCCAAAGCCGGCGAGTTCGTCTACGACCACCCGTTCCTGTGGGGTTCGAAGCGTACGGGTCCGGACCTGCTCCGCGAAGGCGGCAAGTATCCTGACTCATGGCACTACCACCACATGCGCGAACCGGCTTCCATGTCACCGGGCTCGATCATGCCTGCGTATCCGTGGCTGCTCGAACAGAGCCTGAGCTACGCCAGGACCGGCGATAAGCTGGAAGCGCTGAAAGCCGTTGGCGTGCCGTACGACAACATCCAGATCGCCAACGCCCAGGCCGACGCCGAAGCACAGGCGCAGAAGATTGCGGCGAACCTGGCCAAGGAAGGCATCAAAGTAGCCCCGGACAAGGAAATCGTCGCCCTGATTGCCTACCTGCAGCGCCTGGGAACGGACATCAAGAAGCTGGAAACAGCCCAAAAGTAATTATGAATTAAGAGTTAAGAATTATGAGTTGGTCTGGTCCAGACCAGCTAACTCATAACTCATAACTCCTAACTCTTAACTGAATATGTTTAAGCAATTCATCGATAAAATTCCGGGTGCGGACGTCTTCATGGTGACTTCGTTCGTGACGTTCATGGTGTTCTTCGTCCTGGTCGGTCTGTACCTGTTCATTGTAGACAAGAACCACCTCAAGCATCTGGCAAACCTGCCGCTTGAAGATTCAAACGCCTAATATTTCTGATTGATACCGCTATGACCTTATCAACCATCCTGCTGCAGGCTGTTCCGGCCGCAGCAGCCGCAGAGAAACCTCTGCTGGAGATAAAAACACCTGAAGACCTGTTCCTGGCCGTTATCCTGTGCTGCCTTGTTGCGGTCTGCGCCGTGGTGGCCGTGGCTACCTGGTCTCTTTACCTGAACGTGAAGAAACTGAGCCAGCCTGCCGGGGCCGTCGAGGCGGTGGAAGAACCCAAAACGTTCTGGCAGAGCCTGACGGGTCTGGTTCCGCTGGCCAAAGAAAAAGACCTGAAAATGGACCACGAGTACGACGGCATTGCCGAACTCGACAACCCGACGCCGCCCTGGTTCATGTACCTGTTCTACAGCACGATCGCCTTTGCGGTGGTCTACCTGATCGGCTACCACATGACCGGCACGGGCAAACTGCAGATTCAGGAGTATACGGAAGAAGTCACCGTGGCCGAAAAAGCCCGGGAGGAATACCTGGCGAAAGTGGCCGGCTCCATCAACGAAAACACGGTGACCTTTGTCCGGGAAACCGCCGCGCTGGAATCGGGCAAGACGCTCTTCAACCAGTACTGCACCGCCTGCCACGGCCAGAACGCCGAAGGGAAAGTCGGTCCGAACCTGACGGATGAATACTGGCTGCACGGCGGCGACGTCAAGGCGGTCTTCCACACCATCACCGAAGGGGTTCCCGAAAAAGGGATGGTCGCCTGGAAAAAACAACTGAACCCGCTGCAGGTCCAGCAGGTCACCAGCTACATCCTTTCCCTCCAGGGCAGCAAGCCCGTCGGCGCCAAAGAGCCACAGGGCGAAAAGGTAGATATGCAGCTGGCGCTGAAATAGTTATGAGTTAAGAGTTACAAGCGCTTCGCTGTGGCCGTTAACACCGTTGATTTATAACTCATAATTCTTAACTCATAATTCATAACTGACCAAAGCTTTCCCCGCATCTGACATCCGTCATGCGGGGATTGCTGTTTTTGGGGGAATTTTAGGGCACATGTAGTACCGCTCCCTGAATAGTTATGGTAACCGAAACCGAACATAGAACCGACGATTATTTCCGCGAACACCTTTCCAACCAGAACGAGGACGGCAAGCGGAAATGGTTGTACCCCCGGGTGGAAAACGGCCCCCTGCTTCGCTGGCGGACGGTCGTGGCCTGGGCGCTGCTGGCGGCGCTTTTTGTCGGCCCCTGGCTCCAGATCAACGGACACCCGCTGTTCCTGTTCAACGTGCTCGACCGGAAGTTCATCTTCTTCGGGGTCACGTTCTGGCCGCAGGATTTCCACCTCGTCGCCATTGGCCTGATTGCCTTCATCATCTTTATTTCCCTGTTTACGGTGGTCTACGGCCGCGTCTGGTGCGGCTGGGCCTGTCCGCAGACGATCTTCATGGAAATGGTTTTCCGCAAGATCGAAGCCTGGATCGAAGGCGATCATAACGCCCGCAAACGCCTCGACAACGGGCCGTGGACCGGCGAAAAAGCCTTTAAAAAGACGGCCAAGCACACCGTTTTCTTCCTCATTGCCTTTGCGATCAGCAATACGTTTCTGATGTACATCATCGGCAAAGGCGACTGGCTGAAGCTCGTCACCGACAATCCGGTAAACCACATCGGCGGACTGGCTTCGATGCTGATCTTTACGGCCGTTTTCTACCTCGTGTTTGCCCGGCTGCGCGAAATCGTCTGCATCACCATCTGTCCGTACGGGCGGTTGCAGGGCGTTTTACTGGATAAAAATTCGATGGTGGTTGCCTACGATTACGTCCGCGGCGAGCCACGCGGAAAAAAAATCAAGAATGAAGAAGTAAGAATGAAAAACGGGGGTGCAGTAGCTCCTAAAGGGGATTGTATTGATTGCAAGCTTTGCGTGCAGGTCTGCCCGACCGGAATCGATATTCGCAACGGTACCCAGCTGGAATGCATCAACTGTACAGCCTGCATCGACGCCTGCAACAACGTCATGGATAAGATCGACCGGCCGAAAGGGCTGATCCGGGTGGACTCGCTGGAAGGCATCGAAAAGGGCCAGCCGCTGACGTTTAACACGCGCACTAAAGCCTATACCGCCGTACTGGTCGCCATCATGGGCCTGTGGGTGTACCTGATGGCCAGCCGGGCCGACGTGGAAACGACCGTGCTCCGGGCTCCGGGCCAGCTGTACCAGACCGAAACGGGTGGCCTGGTGTCCAATCTGTATAACATCGAATTTGTCAATAAGACCCACCAGGCGCTGCCCGTCCAGTTCCGCGTGACGCGCCCCGACGCGCAGATCCGGATGGTGCTGCCCATCCAGACGGTGCCATCCGCCGAAATCGCCAAAGGCTCCTTCTTCATCCTGCTGCCCGACAAAGCCATTACCGAAACCAGCACCAAACTGGAAATCGAGGTGGTAGCCGGTGGCGAAGTGGTGGATCGGGTCAAAACGACGTTCCTCGGACCGGTAAAATGAGTTAAGAATTATGAGTTAAGAGTTATGAATTAAGAGTTAAAAGTAAGCTCTGCTTGGACATAATGCCTGAATCAGCAGAGCCTACTTTTAACTCTTAATTCACAACTCTTAATTGATAAAAGCTTCGCTTTTGCCTGACCGGGGTCATGCTCGGGACGGAGGGGTTTGCTGATTTTTGTAAGGAAATAAACACCATTCGTATGAACTGGGGAAAAAGTATTGTGCTGGTCTTTGTGTTGTTTGCCGGATTTATTGGCGGCATGGTCTTCTGGATGACCCGCCAGCGCGTGGATTTGGTGCGCGAAGATTATTATCAGAACGAGATGGAGTACCAGCAGCAGATCGACAGATTGTCCAATACAGCGAAACTAACCACATCGCTCGATATGACCTACGAACCTAACCAGCAGGAAGTGGCCTTTGTGTTGCCGCAGGCACTACGAAAAGGCGAAATTACCTTCTACCGCCCGGCCGATCGCCAGCAGGATTTTCGCGTCCGCATCCCGGCCGAACATCCCAACCGGAAAGTGATCTCCACCGCCCGGATGGCCAAAGGATACTGGAAAGTGCAGTTCTCCTGGAGCGACGGCCGCCAGGAATTCTTCTCCGAAAAAGAGCTGTTTATTCAATGAATGATTAACCGCCGCCGCGGTTCATTTTTCACTAACCATGAATCCCTGGTATTACACTGCCTTACTGACCGGTCTGGCCGGAAGTCTGCACTGCGTGGGCATGTGTGGTCCGCTGGCGATGGCCCTGCCCATCGGGCGGTTACCGCGCTGGCAGCGTGCCGGTGCGGTTTTGCTGTACCATGCCGGACGGGTTTCGGCGTACGCGCTCCTGGGGACCCTGATGGGCACCGTGGGCCGCGGTCTCGTGCTGACCGGCCTGCAGCAGCCGATCTCCATCGGAGCCGGTCTGCTGCTGCTTTTCTGGACGCTGACGAGCCGGGCGTATCCCGAAGTGCTGCGCTCCACCTGGCTCGGCCGGACGGTGACCCGGCCGATGATGCAACTGCTGCACGCGCCAAGTCTTGGCAATTTCCTCGGCATGGGTTTTCTGAACGGCCTGCTGCCCTGCGGCTTTGTTTACGTGGCGATGGCGGGTTCGCTGGCCAACAGTTCGGCGACCGAAGGTGCGGCTTACATGGCCCTGTTTGGGCTGGGAACCCTGCCGGCCCTGCTGGGAATCCGCTTCGTTCCGGAATTGCTGCCCGTCAAGCTGCGTCAGAAGTTTTCAAAGGCTCTGCCGGTGATGACGCTGGTGGTGGCTCTGCTGCTGATCGTGCGGGGCGTAATGCCCTACGTAGCCGCCGGGCATCCGACCGGGGAAGGCCCCGAAGTGCCGAGCGCCCCGCTGTGCCACCGAACCAAATGAAAGTCGCCCGGCGCGCCTTGACGCGGGGCGATGGTTTCCGGCAATAAAAAACGGACACCTGTGATGGGGTCCGTTTCTCTGCGTTTAGAACGCTAAACGAGTAAGTGGGTACGTGGCTACAGTTACAGATTGGGTTGAAGGTTGTTCAGTTGTCCGGAAAGGGAGCGAATGAGTTCGGGAGTTTCCAGCAGGCCGAGCTGGCGCCAGACTTCGGTGCCCTGTTTGAGCAAAACAAAAGCGGGCAGTGCATTGATGCTAAAGCTATTGACTACCTCCGGATGCGTGGCATCATCGACCAGCGTAATTCTCAACTCATTTCCAAGCACCGTTCCGACACGTTCCAGTTGCAACTCGACGGCGAGTCGCTGAGCAGCATTGCCGGGCATGAAGACCAGCAGCACTGCCGTTTTGGGCGAAACCAGAATTGGCCGATACGTGGTAGTTCTCATAATTCAACTATTGACACTCCGTTACAATCGTAAAATTGCAAGGATAAAACAACATCCTTAATGAGGTACGTCAGCGGTCGTGCTGACTTCCGTCAGGGATACAAATCCTTCGTATTTCAGAAATTTTACTTATTTTTTCAGTTTGTAAGGCGGAGGCCGCCTTTTGGCGGCCTGTGTTTTTGATGCGTTTATGGAAAAAACAACCTTCTCAGATACGTTTTACTGCGACCTGGCTCATGTGCTCTTTGAAGAATCGGACGAATTTGTGGGGGTCTATTCCCCTGATTCCAAGCGGTTTGTCCGGGTAAATGAGGCAGGCGTCCGGCTGTTCGGGGTAGAGTCCGAAAAGGTGTTCTTCGAGCGCTACGGCAACAGCATTCGCCGCAGGCCGCTCTCGGTCGAACAGCAGGAGGAACTCATCCGGCTCATCGAGCGGGATGGGATGCACGTGGAAGAGGTCGAATTGTTGCGGGCCGACGGAGTGCCTTTCAAGGCGCGCGTTCAGATGTCGCCGTTCCGGCACGAAGACAGGAAGTTCATCGTGGTCCGGGTGACGGACATCGAGCACGTCCGGACGATGGAGTCGATGGAGCGCCAGCTGGAACACAGTTCGCAGCGCTACGGCGCCGTCTTTACCAACGCCACCATCGGCATCATTGTCTGCAACAGCCGGGGAACCATCGTTTCGGCCAGTAATTTCATCCAGAAACAGTTTCATTACTCGGAAGAAGAACTCGTCGGGAAGCCGATTGAACTGCTCGTGCCGGATTCGGTGCGGCACACCCACGAACGCTACCGGGATGCGTTTAATACCAATCCGCAGATTCGGTCGATGGGCCACGGCCGCGATCTGTACGCCCGCCGCAAAGATGGCACGGTGTTTCCCGCCGAAATCAGCCTGAGCTACTTTCGCCAGGACGATGAACTGTACGCCGTTGCCTACATCATCGATATAACGTACAAAAAAGAAGCAGAACGGGCCCTGATCGAGCAGAAAAACCGCATCGAACAGATGAACGCGGAACTGGAACAGAAGGTAGCCGACCGGACAAAAGCCCTGCTGGCCACGCTGCACCAGCTCGAACAGTCGAAGGACGAACTGGCCATTGCCCTGGCCGCCGAACGCGAACTGGGCGAACTCAAATCCCGCTTCGTGTCGATGGCTTCCCACGAATTCCGGACGCCGCTCAGCGCCGTGCTTTCGTCGGCCTCACTGCTGGAGAAATACACCACCACCGAACAGCAGGAAAAACGCGACCGGCACATCCAGCGTATAAAGTCATCCGTCAATCACCTGAACGACATTCTGGAAGAATTTCTGTCGGTCGGAAAACTCGAAGAAGGCAAGGTGGAGGCGACCTATTCGTATTTCCACCTCAACGACCTGATCGCGGACGTGATTGCGGACATGCAGAGTATGCTCAAAGCCGGTCAGCGGGTGGAGGCCGAAATCGACTGCAACACCCAGGTCCGGCTCGACAAGTCGCTGGTGCGCAAGGTGCTGGTCAACCTCATTTCCAACGCCGTGAAGTATTCGGGCGAAAACACCACCGTCTGGGTACGGGGCTGGTGCCGGGGAACCAACTCCCGGATCGAAGTCCAGGACCAGGGAATCGGTATTTCGGAAGAAGACCAGAAGCACCTGTTTGAGCGATTCTTCCGGGCAAAAAACGCAACTAATTTTGCAGGTACCGGCTTAGGATTGCATATTGTGGCGAAATACCTTGAACTGCTCAACGGCACCATTGAGTTGAGCAGCGAACTGAACAAAGGTACAACCGTCACTATCTCATTTATGCATGAAAACCATTCTGCTTATTGAGGACAACCTCGATATCCGTGAAAATACCGCCGAAATTCTGGAACTCGCGGGATACACTGTCCATACCGCCGAAAATGGAAAAATTGGCGTCGAGAAGGCGCTCACCCAAAAACCTGACTTAGTCATCTGCGACATCATGATGCCGGTTCTGGATGGCTATGGTGTCCTGCATATCTTCAGCAAGAATCCGGAGCTGTCGGGCATTCCCTTCATTTTCCTGACCGCCAAAACCGAGCGCCTTGATTTCCGGAAAGGCATGGAACTGGGCGCCGACGATTACCTGACCAAGCCGTTCGACGAAAGTGAACTGCTCACCGCCGTCGAAGTCCGGCTGCGGCGCTTCCAGCAGATGCGCCCGGCCTACGAACCCACCAAAGAGGGTCTTGAAGAATTTCTGGACGATGCAAAAGCCGTGGGCGGCATCGACTCTCTGAAGACGGACCGCAAGGTGCATACGGTCCGGAAAAAGCAGTACGTCTATTCGGAGGGGGACGAGCCAACGCGGCTTTATTTCCTCAAAGCGGGCCGGATCAAGACGTTCAAAACCAACCCGGACGGAAAAGAATTAATCACCGGCCTTTACCAGGACGGCGACTTTTTTGGCTACATCAGTCTGCTGGAAGATACGGACCAGACCGATTCGGCCGTGGCCCTGGATGATTCGGAACTCATTTACATTCCGCGGGAGGACTTTCTCGACCTGCTGAGCCGGAACCAGGACGTGGCCAACCAGTTCATCAAACTGCTGGCCAACCGGGTTACCGAGCGCGAACAGCAATTGCTGGGCATGGCATATCACTCGCTGCGCCGCCGGGTGGCCGATACACTGCTGCGTCTGCACCGCCAGCAAACCGAGAACGGCGGAAGCGGGGCCATCCAGCTTTCGCGCGACGATCTGGCCTCCATCGTCGGCACGGCCACCGAATCGCTGATCCGGACGCTGAGCGAATTCAAACAGGATAAGCTGATCGAAATTGCCGACGGCAACATCCGCCTGCTGAACCCGGACGGGCTAAAGCGAAAGAATTGGTAAAACCAGTCAATCAGTCGTAAGTCGTAAGCGGTCCGCCGCTGCGGTCGTAAGCGGCTCCGCCCATTTCCTAACCTGGCGAATCCACTTACGACCGCTGGTACTGTCGTGCTTTGCAAGTTTTGAGTTAGTATTTTTTCAATATCTTTGAATTACCTGTGGGACAAGATGGCTTCGGCCTCTTGGTCCTGTGTAGTCCCGCTAGTCGGGACTATTTTTTTAGCCTGGTCCGATACGTTCTTTGTCGTAGTTGGAGAGTAACTAGGCTCGTACTCAGACCCGTTGCGCCAGAGAGCATAACATAGAGTAAGCAGCTTTTTCTGGACGGCTACATACGCTTTCATTTTGATGCGTGATCGGCTATAGACCCGCTCATAAAGGGCGGCACAGCCAGGTTCACCAAAACGCACCGCATTGAGAGCGGGTAGATGCAAGATACGACGAATGCGACTGTTCCCCTTTTTTGAGATGCGCGTCTTACCGATATGTTTGCCCGATTGGTTTTCCACTACGTCATAGCCAGCAAAGCTCACTAGTTGCCGTACGTTCTCAAAGCCCGTGAAGCCATTTGTCTCTGCCACTAGTGTAGCGGCCGACAGTCGGCCCAGCCCCTTGATGGCACTCAGCCGATCAATGCCTTCCCGTAAAGGTTGATCATCGTCCAGCAGATCATTAATGGCCTGACTGATTTCGGTCAACTGCCTGTCATAGAGAGTAATGAGGTTGTCAAGCTGTTTGAGGATGAACCCATCGCTGAACTGGCTGTACTCAATAGAGTGCTTTTGATTCTGGCTTTGGGTCTTCAGTTCCTGTAACCTTTGGTGTTGACGAGTTAGCATCCGCAGACTGTATATGTTCTTCGAGAGTGGTTGCCAAAGCGGCAGTTGCTGTTCAAGCGTCATACGAGCCAGCCCTTGTGCATCAATGCGGTCATTCTTAGACTTGAGACCCAGGCTTTTGAGGTAGTGCTTTGCTTTGTTTGGCAGGACCACACTGACCGATTGGTCTTTGTGTAGCCTTCCCCGAAATCGGACAGTAAGCCTTTAGACTTTGGTTTGTGTTTGCCTGGCATATGTTGCTGGAGCCAAGCCACCCAACGACTGGTGCGGATGTAAACGGTTATACCGGTCCATCCATTCGTCCGATAGTATCCTTACCTCTTCGAGTGACTCGAACAAATAAGCGTCTAGCACATCTTCCCGAAAGGTACGGTTTAGCCGTTCAATATAACCGTTCTGCATAGGCTTTCCGGGTTGGATGTATAGAATTTCGATATTATTATCAGTACACCACTTGGTGAATTTATCAGCGATAAACTCTGCGCCATTATCGACGCGTATTCGTTTAGGAAGGGGCCGTTGTAACGCAATGTCTTTGAGTACATCAACTACTTTCTGGGCTGGCAACGAAAAATCCGCATGAGCTGCCAGAACCTCCCGGCTGTAATCATCCATGATCGTTAGCACTCTGATCTTTCGCTTACTAACTAAAGCATCCGCTACAAAGTCCATGCTCCAGCAGTGGTTAGCTGCTTGAGGTACCTGTAATGGCTTCTTAACCCGTGCAGGTAGTCGTCGCTTATGTCGTCTTCGGTGCTTGAGTTTCAGTAGCCGGTACACTCGTAATACCCGCTTACGATTCCACACCAGACCTTCATTCCGGATTTTGCCATAATAGTCATCAAAGCCACGAGTGGGGTACGCTTCAGCATAAGCCTGCAACTTATCAATCACCGGTTGGTCATTTTTCCGGTTCTGATAGTACCAGCGGGAACGATGCATGCCTACAACACGGCAGGCCCTGCCTACAGACACCTTTTTTTCCACTGCCCACTCAACCAACGCTTTCTGCTGACAAGGCCCTAAAGCTTTTTTTCGATGATCTCCTTCGCCAATTTGTAGTCCAGACTCAGTTCAGCATACATCTGTTTAAGACGCCGATTCTCATCTTGTAGGGCTTTAAGCTCCTTAAGATGAGTCGATTCCATGCCGCTATATTTCCTGCGCCAATTGAACAGAGTGGCTTTAGAAATGCCGTATTCGCGGCAAACATCCATTGCTTCGCGTCCCCCTTCGTACTGTTTGAGGATGGCAACGATCTGAGGTTCGGTGAAAGTCTTCTTTTTCATGTGACAGTTAAAATTAGCCCTTTATGAGTCTAATCCTACACTGTCCTAATTTCAGGGAAGCTTACATTTGGTAAACAGATACCAGGCCAGGGTCTCATGATAAACGCCTGTGGCTTCCATGACATAGCGAACCGGTAGGTCTGTCTGCTTACAGTGCTTTCCTAGCCAGGTCATTAGTCCTGAGAAAGCGGCCGCCTTGTTAACTAGTTTAGTGGTTCCTTTGACCGTCACTTTTCCGGTGGTGTCCATAACGGAAACACAAACGTGAATGGTGTCTTTGCCAATGTCAAAGCCCACCCCGTAACGTAGGAAGGTAGCTGTCGCTTTCATAGTGGATAAGGGTTAGAAGTGAACTGACCGCTTTTCTCGTCTTTTGCACATGTATGCAGGATTACAGTACAGAACCGTATCCATAGGTACTGTTGAAGTTACTGAGAAAAAGCAGGGTGGACAGATAGACCAGCGGTACAACATCGTCATCATAGACGTGTTAGCGGCGGAACCCGGGCTGCTGCCCACCCCTGTCAGGGACTAACCCAAAATTGCACTCTTTCCAACTATATCAAAGAAAACCAAAGATATGAGCGGCGGACCGCTTACGACTTATAAACTAACATACGCCGACACTTTCACGGCGAATTTGGGGATGGGCACCCCGGTTACGCTCTTACCGTCGAGGTAGGTCAGCCGGTGGATGGCATCGACGCGGAACAGTTTCAGGATATTGTCGATGCCGTACCCGACCTCCACATACGGCGTTCTGCCGAGGGCGCGGAAACCCTGAACGGTCTGTCCGCTGGCATCCAGGGGTGGAACAAGCAGCTGATTTGCCCGGCTCACACCACCGGTAAGCACCTTGGCCGTGACGAGCGTCCGCCACTTCAGCCGCCGGATCGCCGGAATCCGGTTGAAAAACAGGCCCTCGAAGTTGTGCTCGAACTTCAGCGAAGCGTACCGGTCACAGACAAACTCGAAGAAGTTCATCATGTTGAAGGCATTGTACACGTAGAAGTACGACTCATTCCCCAGCGGCGTGTGCAGCAGCGGGTAGGGCACCGTCGACGGAATGAGGCCGGTGTTGATGTTGTAAAAAGTCCGCCCCAGCACGCCAACCCGGAATGAGTGCCGGAAATCCGCCGAAAGCCGGTGGTACGAAAAATCGCCGTGAAAAACCCCTTTCATGCCCAGCGCGTACCGCAGCGTCAGAACCGGTTTGTTGGTCGCGCCCACACTGAACCGTTCGTTGTCGTTCTGCACCATCAGTTCGCCCGGTGCAAACCGGGTTTCCAATTGCAGTTCGGTGGTCCGGAAGTCGGTGCCCAGTCCTCCCTGCGGGTCATTGGCCGATTCGGTCCGGTAAGCAAACGGGAAAAGCGGATGGAAGCTCCGGTTCTGCAGGGCAACCGTCTGCGTAAAGCCGCTGCCGAGTTCACGCCGGATGTAGCCGTAGTAGCTTTCCTGAAAAAACGGCCGCCGGTAATTGCCGAACCGGGCGTAGGCCAGCAGAATGGAGTTGTTGTTGAGGTTCTCCGGATTCAGGCCCACCCGTTCGAGGTCGTAGCTGTAACGGGCCCCCATGATGGTGTACGGCTTTTTTGACAGCACATAATCGCCCGCGAGGCCGTACTTGAACAGCTGGTCGCGGGTGCCGTAAGCCAGATAACCGCTGAGAAGCCACCGCCGGCTGAAGCCCGGATTGGTGCGCAGGCTGACCCGGAACCGATTGCCTTCCAGTGTGTTATTGGCGTAAGTGTAAATAAACGGTCCAACGTCCAGGTGAAGCTTTCCCAGCGACTGGTACCCGTTGAAACCCAGCCGCAGCACCTCGCCCGTATACTTGATGAGCGGAATGTTCCGGACCGAATCGACCAGTTCGAACGCCCGCATTTCCTCCGCCGTCACGACCTCCGGCCGGATGCCTTTCCAGAACTGCGGGTCTTTTTCCTTGTAATTTTCGGCCAGTTCAAGCGCAGGTTCGTAGAACTTCGGGTCGTGAACGTCGTTGACCTTGATGTTGGTGGCGGCGATAAAAAAGCGGATGAGAGCCCCGGGCGCGCTCGGCGTCAGTTCATCCATGTCGATCATGATCTGCGTCAGCGAAGGCAGCCGGTGGCCGGACGAAGTCGCCTCGTATTCCTGCTCAATCCGGATTTCGTCCACAAAGTTGATGTTGGCCCGCTTGCCCACCCGGGCCTCTACCTGGACCAGCGAAAGCTGGGTGGTATCAATCCAGACGGTCCCGTTAAAGGCAAGGTCGGTTTCGCGTTTGGGTTCGTAATCAATCTGGAAGCAGACCGATTCGCCGACCCTGAGCGTATCCATCAGGTGAAACTGGTAGTAGGTGTTCCACGAGCCGCCCATCGGCGAGGGCAGGTCCTTGCGCAGAACCGTCAGAAAGTTGCTGTAAAAATTGTACTGCTGGAACGAAGCGCCCGTAAACTGCGAAACGAGGCTTCCGTCCTGAATGCCGACCGCCGCAATGCGGGTTTTGCGGATAAATTCCTTTGTTTTCAGCGGGTCGTGCCGTTCGTAATAGTCCGAATAGTTCTCGGAAACGAACACCGGGACGGCGGGCAGCCCTTCCTCGTCGGTCACGGCCGGCAGTTTGCTCAGCAGCCGACCGACCGGGCCGGGCCGACGGCCATTCTTGCGGGGCCGTTTGAAGTTGTTGACGTACGCCTCGATCTTGGTGTAGCTTTCGTACTGAAAGGCCGAGAGTTTGGCGGGATCGTAGCGGTCCGCGCGGCGGATGGCCTCGCGCAGAATCCGGTAGGCCGGGTCGCCTCCTTTGGCGTATACTTTTACTTCCTTCAGTTTGGCGGCCGAAGCGGCCAGTTTGACATCGATAACCTGCTCGGCTATACGCAGCAGGGGGGCAGAACGGGTCTGAAAGCCAAGGCTGGAAATAACGAGGGAGTCACTGATCTGGCTGGTCTTTAGGGAATATCGACCATCGGCGTCGGAGGTGGTGCCGACGGCTTTTCCGCGAAGGGCGATACTGGCAAATGGCACGCCTTCGCCGGTAGCGGCATCGGTGATCCGGCCGCTGATGGTATAATTGGACTGAGCAGTTGCCGTCTGTATCAGCGTAAAAAAGCACAGACACAGAAGGGCCCAGAATCCAGGTAGTTGTTTAGACATCTTAATCAGGTGGTATACGAAACAGGGACATAACGCAAATATTTCAAAAGGGGTTTAGTTTATACCTAGATTCTTAATGAGCGCAAAACGTTGCAGAAGAAGGTAAAATTAAGGAAAAGATACGTAATTTGTTCTTTGACCGTTTAATAGAATATTAATCATTCGCCTATCCATATGAAACGTTCAGGGCTCCTTTTTCTGCTTTTTCTTTTCCTGGTAAATATTCAGGCCTGCAAGGACAAAAATTCCGAAGCGGTCGATCCGCGTAACCAGTACATCGGCAATTACGACGTTGCCTATACTTCCAGTACGACGCTCAACGATTTCCCCTTTGTCCCGAAGGAAACCGCTTCCGGCACCATCGTCATTACCAAGGGAGCTGCCGCCGACGAACTCAAGCTGGCCATCGCCTTCAAAAACTACAATGAGGAAGTGGGAGCGAAGCTTCAGGGAAACAAGTTTACCGTCCTGAAACAGAAGGAGAAAGTGTACATCAACGAGTACAATACCTTCGAGGCGGACTATGCCGGTTCGGGTGAATTTTCGGGTGCCAATCTGAACATCACCGCCATTGCCCAGACCACCGCCAACGGAGGGAAAGTGGTCAAGAACATGGTCTTCAACGGGATTAAAAAATAGTCTTTTCGCCACGCCGGAGACACCGCGGGCGGGTTCTCCAATCCTCAGCGGTTTGTTGTATCTTTGTGGACAGGGTCGGCTACATCCCTGCGGGGAGCCGCCGACCGGAAACCACTGACACGATCTACCTTGCCTGTACATACCGACCACATTCGACTTCTTTTTGGCTTAAAACTTCGTCAACTCCGGCTCGACAAAGGCTTGTCGGTCAGCGAACTGGCGCAGGCGTCCGGCCTGTCGATTTCGTACATCACCGAAATCGAGAAGGGACGGAAATACCCCAAGACCGACAAAATTGCGGCCATTGCCCGAGCGATGGGCGTGGAGTACGATACCCTCGTTTCGCTGAAACTTTCCAAGAAGCTGGAGCCGATCTCGGACCTGCTCAGCTCGCGTTTTCTGACAGAAATTCCCCTGGAGCTTTTCGGCATCGATCCGTCCGACCTGCTGGAACTGCTGGCCGAAGCGCCGGCCAAGGTCAGCGCTATGATCAGCACCTTCATGGACATCGGCCGGAGCTACAACATGAGTGTCGAGCGCTTGTACATGGCCGTCCTGCGGTCGTATCAGGAAATGCACGACAATTATTTCGAAGAAATTGAAGCCGAAGCCGACAGTTTTCTGACCCGGTACGCCGCGGGAAGCGCCGTGGTGGACGAGGCCCTGCTGACGAGTCTGCTCCGCTCGGAATACAATTACCGCATCGAGGTGTTCGACCGGACGACGCACCCGGACCTGGCGGCACTGCGGTCGGTTTTCCGGCCCGAGTCCAGTACGCTGTACCTCAACGCCCACCTTTCGTCCGAACAGCGGCTGTTTATCCTGGCGCGGGAAACGGGTTTTCAGTACCTGGGTTTGAAAAACCGGCCCCTGACCTACGCCTATGTCGAAGCGGAGTCGTTTGAGCAGATTCTGAACAACTACAAAGCCTCTTATTTTGCCGGGGCCATCCTGATCCGCCGCGAGGAACTGATTCGGCGGCTACAGGAGCTTTTTGCCCGTCCGCAATGGAGCAATGACGCCTTTCTGGCCTTCATTCATTCGTTCGGTGCCACGCCGGAGCGCTTCTTTTACCGGCTCAGCAACCTCCTGCCCCGGTACTTTGGCATCAGCCAGCTTTTTTTCTACCGGTTCAACAACACGGCCGGTCAGAATGTCTTCTCCCTGACGAAAGAAATGCACCTGACGCGCCAGCAGGGCCCCAAAGGCATGGTCGACGAACACCACTGCCGCCGCTGGATTGCCCTGACGATTCTTCAGGAACTGGCATTTCTGCAACAGAACAAGAACTTCAACGGAACCCTCTGCCGGGCGCAGGTATCTACGTACGCCGATTCGGGCCAGACCTATTTTATCGTTTCGGTGGCGCACCCGCACCAGCCGCATCAGCACCAGAACATGAGCGTCTCGATGTGCTTTGCCATGAACGACACCCTGCGCGAGAAAATGCGGTTTCTGAATCCCGTTTCGCCCGAAATCAGCCTGCGAATCGTCAACGAAGCCTGCGAACGCTGCGGCATCTTCGACTGCCGTGAACGGGTCGCCGCCCCGGTCATCCTCCAGAAACGTCGCCAGACCGAAGCCATGCGGAAGGCCCTGGAAAGGCTTAAGTAGTTAAAAATTAAGAGTTAAGAGTTAAAAGTAGGCTCCGCTCAGTCAGGATACCTGAATTAGCGGAGCCTACTTTTAACTCTTAACTCTTAATTTTTAACTCACTTAAACGCTTGAATTCCTGTAATCTCGTTGCCCAGGATGAGGAGGTGGATGTCGTGGGTGCCTTCGTAGGTGATGACGGATTCGAGGTTCATCAGGTGGCGCATGATGGGGTAATCGCCGGTGATGCCCATGCCGCCGTGAATCTGCCGGGCTTCGCGGGCGATGTTCAGGGCCATTTCCACGTTGTTGCGTTTGGCGAGGGAGATTTGGGCCGTAGTCGCCCGGCCTTCGTTTTTGAGCACACCCAGCCGCCAGCAAAGAAGCTGCGCTTTCGTGATTTCCGTCAGCATTTCGGCCAGTTTCTTCTGGACCAGTTGAAAAGAGGCGATGGGCTTCCCAAACTGCTGACGCTCCAGCGAGTACTGCCGCGCCGATTCGAAACAGTCGAGCGCCGCCCCGACGGCCCCCCAGGCGATGCCGTACCGGGCCTGATCAAGGCAGGAAAGCGGACCTTTCAGACCTTCGACGCCGGGCAGCAGGTTTTCTTTGGGCACCCGCACATCCTGAAAAACCAGTTCGCCGGTCACGCTGGCCCGCAGCGACCATTTGTTGCCGATTTCGGGCGTGGTGAAGCCTTCCATGCCGCGTTCGACAATCAGCCCGCGCACCTTGCCCTGTTCGTTTCGCGCCCAGACCACGGCGAGGTCGGCCAGCGGGGAGTTGGTAATCCACAGCTTCGAGCCGTTGAGCAGGTAGTGGTCGCTGTGCTCGGTAAAGGTGGTTTCCATGCCGCCCGGATTGGAGCCGTGGTTGGGTTCGGTCAGCCCAAAACACCCGAGCAGTTGGCCGCTGGCGAGGCCGGGCAGGTATTTTCGCTTCTGTTCTTCCGAGCCATAGGCAAAAATCGGCCACATCACCAGCGAACTCTGTACCGACACCGTGGACCGCATGCCGGAGTCGCCGCGTTCGATTTCCTGCATCATGAGTCCGTAGGAAATGTAATCCAGCCCGCCGCCGCCGTATTCGGTCGGGATGGTTGGGCCAAAAGCGCCGATCTCGCCGAATTTGGGAACAATGAACGCCGGAAACTCGGCGCGCTGGGCGTGTTCTTCGATGATAGGACGGATTTCGCGGGTTACAAAATCCCGGATGGAGGTGCGAACCAGTTTGTGTTCGTCGTTCAGAAGGTCGTCGATGCAGTAAAAATCCATAAAATATCAACGGGCTTTAGCCCGTACGGGTGCGTGTGTTGATGAGGAGGCGCCGGTTTCTGCCTGGTTTCGGCCAATCCGGAAACAGGAGCTTGAACGGTTGAGCTTTAAAAAGCTTTCCGGGCTAAAGCCCGGGGATATAAAGCCCGGAAATATACGAACCGGTTCGCCGCCCAAGATGTTGACCAACGGGGATATTTCAAAGGAAAGGGCTAAAAAGTGTCCCTGACTTTCGTCATATTCCGTATTTTTGTCTTTCAACTAACTGTTTAGGGCTAGCTACCCTACCAGCATCCATGCATCAGTCGATTACCATGACCGTCGAGCCCGCCGTGGCGTTCGACGATACCTTATTTTTCCAGGAGGTTTGCCGTCGGGTACAGGTGCCGCCGACCGAGCAGCCCGTCGTGCGCAAAGTACGTCAGTCCATCGACGCCCGCGGCCGACAGGTCAAAGTCCATGTCGAGGCCGAAGTGTTCGTCGGGCAGGAACCTACTCCCCGCATTGCCTACCGGAAAGCCTACCCGAATGTCAGTAAAGCTCCCCAGGCGATTGTGGTCGGGGCGGGTCCGGCCGGACTTTTTGCCGCCCTCCGGCTGGTCGAACTGGGCATCAAACCCATCGTGATCGAACGGGGCAGTGATGTCCGCAAACGCCGCCGCGACCTGGCTGCCATCAACAAGGACCATGTCGTCAACCCCGAATCCAATTACTGCTTTGGCGAAGGCGGGGCCGGCACCTATTCTGATGGAAAGCTTTACACCCGTTCCAAAAAACGCGGCGACGTCCGCCGGATTCTGGAAATTCTGGTGGCCCACGGCGCCACCGAAGACATTCTGGTCGATGCCCACCCGCATATCGGCACCAACAAATTACCCAACGTCGTGGCCGACCTCCGCGAGAGCATTCTTGGGGCAGGCGGCGAAATTCACTTCGATACCAAAGTCGTTGATTTTCTGGTCGAAGTCGGCGAACTGAAGGGCGTCGTCACCGGCGACGGCCGCGAGCTGACCGGGCTGGGCGTTATTCTGGCTACCGGCCACTCGGCCCGGGATGTATTCGAGCTGTTACACCGGAAAAGTATTTTAATCGAATACAAGCCTTTTGCGATGGGCGTCCGGATCGAGCACCAGCAGGCGCTCATCGACCAGCTTCAGTACCATTTGCCGAAAAACGCCGCGGGTCGGGGCGATTACCTCCCGGCGGCGGCCTACAGTCTGGTGACCCAGACCCGCCACCGGGGCGTCGAACGGGGCGTGTTTTCCTTCTGCATGTGCCCGGGCGGGTTTATCGTCCCGGCGGCCACGGCTCCGGGCGAACTGGTGGTGAACGGCATGTCGCCTTCCCGCCGCGACTCCCGCTTTGCCAACTCGGGACTGGTGGTGGCGGTGAACGATGCGGACCTGAAGCCCTTCCGCGAATGGGGACCGCTGGCGGGCCTGCAATACCAGAAAGAGGTAGAACAGCGGGCCTGCCGAATGGGGAGTCTGGCCAGCGGCGAACCGTCCCAGACGGCCCCGGCCCAACGTGTGGCCGATTTTGTGGGCGGGCGCGTTTCGGCCAGTCTGCTGCCGACGTCTTACCAGCCGGGTCTGCGTTCGGTGGATATGTTCGAGGTGCTGCCCGAGGCCATCGCCGCGCCGCTGCGGCTCGGACTGGCGCAGTTTGGACAGATGATGCGGGGGTACGTGACCAACGAGGCGCAGCTGATCGGCACCGAAAGCCGGACGTCTTCGCCCGTGCGCATTCCCCGCGACCCGCTCTCGCTGGAGCACCCCGTCGTCAAACGGTTTTATCCCTGCGGCGAAGGGGCGGGGTATGCCGGCGGCATTGTTTCGGCGGCGATGGACGGAGAGAAATGCGCGGAACGGCTGGCCGCTCAATACGGAAATTTGTAATTCAATGAGGCTGAAGAACGTCATCGTCACGCTGTTGTTTATATTCGGAACGCCCTTGCTGCTGCACGCGCAGTGGGCGGTCCGCGACCGTCGGCCGAAGCCGCAGCATCACAGGCTGAAAGGCCCCGTCCGGCGGGCGACGCAGGTGCAGTCGCCGCTGAGCAACCGCCGGGCCGACTGGCTGGACGGTTACAGCGGACAGAATTATACGGAAGAATACAACCGGGCCGGACTGCTGCTGACCCGAATCCAGCGCGACGATTTCAACCAGCCCCATCAGGCCGTTCATTACACCTATGACGCGGCCGGGCAGGTGGAGACAGTGCGGGACGAACCGTTTCAGTCGGGCAGGATGGCCTCCACGTCCGGCGCGATGACGTACCGGTTCAATCCGGCGACGAACGTGCTGACCGTAGAAGACAGACGAATCATCATGGGGCAGCCCGTGAACCGGCGCTCGGAGGTGCGGGTCGATTCAGCGAAGGGCATTTACCACAAGCGTGAATTCACGAACGATACGGTGCTTGTCCAGGAGGTGGTGCGCCAGTGGGACCGCCGGGGCAACCCGACGATGCACGTGACGCGGACGAATCGTCAGTTTGAGTTCGGTTTCCGACCGGCGCGGTTTTCGGCGAAGGATTTGCAGAAATTTATGGGCGAAGTCACTCCGGGCGATACGGCCATGACGCCGGAAATACGACAGGCACTGGCAACCCTGAACCGCCGCGAGGACAGCCTGCGGCTGGCCCGGGAAAAACAGGGCACCGTCTGGGCCACTGATACGGTCCGTTACCGGAACGAATACGATACGCAGGGACGATTAGTGAAGCAGGAAGAAATCCACGGCGGCCGGTTGGTCGTACGTAAAGGAATTGTTTATGGCAAAACGACCCGTACCGTTACTTCTCAGTCTTTTGACCGGCAGGGGCAGTTGGGGAGTGAGCATGTGAACGAAGAAGACCTGACCACGAAAGCTATTCTGAAGTCCGTTTCCCGGAATCGGACAGGCGATAAATGGGAGGAAAACACGTATACCCGGCCGGTTTCTGAGCAATCGGTTTACCAGTATCGCTACGACCGGTATGGAAACTGGATTGAGAAAAAACAGGTTAAACCGAATGGCGTTCAGCCCGGACCGGCGTTGGTGCGGAGCATTGACTATTATTAAACGATGGGATCAAATACGTTTGATCTGCGGCCTCGACACCAGCCGCCATTGACTCTATGACCGACACCGATTTCCATACCTTCCGACAAAACCTGGCCCGCCGCCTGCAGCAGCCCCTTCCCGGTGTCGAATCGCACCGGAAAATGGCTTCGGCCTCGCGCCTGCGGGCCATGCTGCAGCCCAACGAGCGTACCCGCCGCAGTGCCGTCCTGATTCTGTTTTATCCGTATCAGGGTTCCATTTACCTGCCGCTGATCCTGCGGCCCCTGTACGATGGCGTGCATGCGGGCCAGATGGCGTTTCCGGGCGGACGGATGGAACGGACCGACGAGAACCTCATCCGGACGGCTTTGCGGGAGGCGCAGGAGGAAATCGGCATCCGGGTGTCAGATGTGCAGGTGCTGGGCAAACTGACCGAACTCTACATTCCGCCGAGCAATTTTTTTGTCCTGCCGGTCGTGGCGGCGATGTCCTGCAAACCGGATTTTTACCCGGACCCCCGCGAGGTGGACCGCGTGGTGGAGGTCCGGCTGGATGAACTCATGGACAGCACCATCATCGGCCAGAGCCGCATCGAAGTCCGCGGAGTGACCATCGACGCGCCGCATTACCACCTCCAGGGCTTTAATGTTTGGGGGGCTACGGCCATGATGATCAGCGAATTACTCGATGTCATCGAGTCGGCCAGCGTGGACTGACGGGCCGCTTACTCCGTGTGCAACCGCTCGAAAACGACGTCGGCGAAATACCCTTTGCAGTCGGTTTTCCATTCTTTAACCGCAAACCCCGTTTGTGCGGCCAGCCTGTTAATTTCCTCCGCCCTGAATTTCCGGCTAATTTCTGTGTGAATCAGGTCGGCGTACGGAAACGTCACTTCCCAGTCGAGCGCCCCGAACCGCACGGTCTGGGCCTTCTGGCTCACCAGATAACTCCGGGCCTCGCCGGTCTCGGGATTGTAGGTTTCGTAATGATCCCAGGCCGACAGGTCAAACGTGGCGTCCAGTTCCCGGTTCAGGCGCCGGAGCAGGTTGAGGTTGAAGGCCCGGGTCAGCCCCGCCGAATCGGTATAGGCCGCCTGAATCACGGCCGGATGTTTCTGCAGATCAAACCCCGTCACGACCAGATCGCCCGGACGGAGGCGCCGGGAAAGCTGGTGGTAAAACTCATGGATTTCGTCCCAGGCGTAGTTGCCGATGTTCGACCCCAGAAAAAGGACCACTTTTCGGGTGTACTCTTCCGACAGCAGGGCGAGCGCTCTGAAATAATCGTCGTGCTGCGGACGCACGTCCAGCCCCGGCCACTGCAACTGGAGCGCCGCCGCAAGCTGGTTGAGCGCATCTTCCGAAATATCGACCGGAATGTACGAGAAAGGCAGGTTCTGCTCCACAAAATGCCGGAGCAGCACTTTCGTTTTGAGACCGTCGCCGGGACCTAGTTCAATCAGTTCAAACGGTTCGCCGCCGGGGGAAAACAGCCGGGCGAAATCTTCTTTGTACTGAGCGAAAATTTCAAATTCCGAACGGGTCAGGTAGTATTCCGGCAGGTGCATGATCTGGGCAAAGAGCCGGCTGCCTTCGGTATCGTACAGAAGCCACGAAGGCAATCGCCGGGGTGACTGGCTCAATCCTTCCCGCACCGCCTCCGCCACCTCATTGCCCACCAATTGTTCATTATTCATCATTAATTATTCATTGCGGTACGCCGCGTTTCATTATTCGTTAAAAACCGTCCGGATTCCCATAAACTGCCACCGTTTGTCGGGCGGAAAAAAATTGCGGTAGGTCGGTCGGGAATGGCCTTCCGGCGTGGCGATCGAGGCTCCGCGGAGTACCATCTGGTTCACCATAAACTTGCCGTTGTACTCCCCAACGGCTCCTTCGGCGGTCTGGAAGCCGGGGTAGGGCAGGTAGGCCGAGGCCGTCCACTCCCAGCGGCGACCCCAGTTCAGGTACGGCTGCGCTACTTCCCATTCGGCTTCGGTCGGCAGCCGGGAGCCCTGCCAGCGGGCGAAGGCATCGGCTTCGTAGTAGCTGACGTGGCAAACCGGCTCGTCGGGCACCACGGGCTGCAATCCGTCGAAAGTGTAGTGCCACCATTGCCCGTCGATCTGGTGCCAGTACATCGGGGCGCTGATGCCGTGCTGGTTCACCCAGGCCCAGCCGTCGGAAAGCCAGTACCGGAAATTCCGGTAGCCGCCCGCTTCCAGGAAGTCGAGGTAGTCGGCATTGGTGACGAGCGCCGGGCGCAGGGCATAGTCGTTCAGATACACCTTGTGGCGGCCCAGTTCATTGTCAAAACAGAAGCCGTCCCCGGCATAACCGACGGAATAAACCCCTTCGGGAATGAGCAGGGGCTCCGGCGAAGCCGCCCGGTGTTCGTCCCACTGCAACGGAAGGGCGGCGGTCGGAAACAGGGGGTTATGCCCCAGAATGTATTTGATGTCCGTAACGAGCAGTTCCTGATGCTGCTGTTCGTGGTTCAGGCCGAGCTGAATGAGCGCCTCCAGTTCCGGCGAAGGGTCGGCGTTTTCCAGAAAATCAATCAGGTGCTGGTCCACGTAGGTCCGGTAGCGGTACACCTCTTCGACGGTCGGGCGGGTCATGTTGCCCCGGTCGGCGCGGAAAACCCGTTTTCCGACGGTTTCATAATAGCTGTTGAACACAAAGCTGAAATCGTCGTGAAAGAGGCGGTACGAGCGGACGTGAGGTTTGAGAACAAACTCTTCCCAGAACCAGGTCGTATGCCCCAGGTGCCATTTCGGCGGGCTGACATCGACCACGGGCTGAACGACATAATCTTCGGTTTGCAGCGGGCGGCAGATGGCCTCCGTATGCTGTCGAACGTTTCTGAATTGGGTGGATAAGCTAATTTGGGTGAGCATCAGGTTTCTGCAAGGTATTTATGAACAAAACTGACCGCCATCGCCCCTTCGCCCACGGCGGAGGCCACGCGGTTCATGGCACCGGCCCGCACGTCGCCCGCCGCAAAAATGCCCGGACTACAGGTTTCCAGCAGGTACGGTTCGCGGTCGAGTTTCCAGGTACGGGTGTAATCGTCGTAATTCACCAGATTGCGGCCGGTTTCGATGAAGCCTTTCGGGTCCCGGATGATGTTCAGTTCGATCCAGTCCGTCAAGGGCTTGGTGCCGATAAAAATGAATAACCCGCAGGCCGGGACTTTAGTTGTTTCGCCCGACTGGGTATTTCGCAAAACCAGGCAGGCCAGCCGTTCGTCGCCGAGTGCTTCCTCCACCTCCGTAAACGGCATCACCCGGATGTTGGGCGTGTTGTTAATCTGGTCGATGAGGTACTGCGACATCGTCTCGGACAGGTCCGCCCGGCGGATCAAAATAGAAACTTCCGAAGCGGTCCGCGACAGGTACATGGCCGCCTGACCGGCCGAATTGCCGCCGCCGACGACAAACACCGGCTTGTCCTTGAAGGCAAACGCCTCGACGGTGGCGGCCCCGTAGTAGACCCCCGCGCCGGTAAACCGCTCCAGACTCGGGTTGTCGAGCTTGTGGTACGAAACGCCCGTACTGAGCAGGATGCTCCGGGCCATGACCTCGCCGCCGTCGGCCAGATGAATCCGTTTGTACTGCCCCTCCGACTTGATGGACGTGACCTCCTGTGGGGCCAGAAATTCCACGCCGAACCGGGTCGCCTGGGTGATGGCCCGGCGGGTCAGTTCGGCACCGCTGAGGCCGTTGGGGAAGCCGAGATAATTTTCGATGCGGGAACTGGTGCCCGCCTGCCCGCCGGGCGCGCGCTTGTCGATCAGGATTGTCTTGAGTCCTTCCGACCCGCCATACACGGCGGCGGCCAGCCCGGCCGGACCGGCCCCGATAATGGCAAGGTCATACAGCGAGGCCGACGCCTTGGGCGAAAAGCCCAGCCGTTCGCCCAGTTGCGAAAGAGTGGGGCGTTTGAGCACGGAGCCGTCTTCCAGCACCACCGCCGGCAGGTCCGCCGGGGTGAGGCCGTTAACCTCCACCAGTTCCTTTGCCTTTTTAGAGGATTCGACGTCGAGCCACTGATACGGAAACAGATTGCCCGACAGAAAATCCTTCAAATCGTGGGTCTGGGGCGAAAACTGATACCCTACCAGCTGCATGCCTTCGAAACTGGGCCGGTAGTGCATCTGCCAGTCCGACAGCAGTTCGTCCAGCACCGGAAACAGTTTTTCTTCCGGCGGGTTCCAGGGCTTGGTCAGGTAGTAATCCAACTGCACATCGTTGATGGCCCGGATGGCGGCTTCAATATCCGAATAGGCCGTCAGCAGCACGGTTTTGGCTTCGGGAAAGAGCTTGCGGGCCTGGGCCAGAAAATCCACACCCAGCATTTCGGGCATCCGCTGGTCCGACACCAGCAGGGCGAGCGCCTCCTTGCGGCGCTTCAGCTCGGTCAGGGTTTCGAGGGCTTCGTGGGCCGACGTGGTGGCGATCACGCGATAGTCCTGCCGGTATTGCTGCCGCAGGTCCCGCCGCAGCGCCTGCAACACCGGCTCGTCGTCGTCAATGGCGAGAATGATAGGTTGTTTCATAGGGGAAGAATTTTGAATGATTGAATTTTGAATGATTGATAGGTTGGCTTCGCAGTGCCAGAATGAGCGGAGTCAACCTATCAATTATTCAAAATTCAATCATTCATTTTTACCGGAAGGCACACCTTGAACTCGGTCCTTCCCGGTCGGGAATCTACGTAGATTTTTCCGTGGTGATGGTCGATGATGGACTGCACGATGTCGAGGCCGAGGCCGGTGCCTTTGCCGATTTCCTTCGTCGTGAAAAACGGGTCGAAAATGCGGTCCTTGATGTCGGCGGGGATGCCGGAGCCGTTGTCCACGAAGCGGACATCGACGAACTCCCGGTCGGGCTGGGCCGAGATCGTGAGCTGACCCCCTTCGGGCATGGCGTCGATGGCGTTGTCGGCCAGATTGGTCCAGACCTGGTTCAGTTCGCTGGGGAACGCTTCGACGGCGGGCAGGTCCGGGTGCATATCCAGGGCCACCCGGATGTTTTTGGTCTTTAGTTTGTGCTTGAGCAGCGTCAGCGTACTTTCCAGCCCTTCCCGAATCTGGATGCAGTCCTTGCCGATGCCGCGGTCCATGTGCGTGTAGGACTTGATGGCGCCGATGAGCGTGGCGATGCGGCCGGAGGCGTCGGTGATCTCGTTGACGAGCGCTTCGGTCATCAGGTTGTTGCAGAGCCAGTTGAGCACGGTCGGCAGACTGTCGGGCGAGGTGATGCGGGCGATGGTGTCCAGGTCGTCGGGCGAGAACCCCGCTTCGGTCAGATTTTCGGCCAGGCTGGTCGCGCCCGGAACGTCGTGGTCGTCGAGCCAGTCGGTCAGGTCGTCTTCCCGGCTGCTTTTTTCCAGCAGCGAGAGCCGGGCGCTCTGGCCGCGCTGCCGGATTTTCTCGAAAAGCAAGGTCTGAATTTCGTCCACCTTTTCCGGTTCCAGTTGCAGCGTCAGGACTTTCTTGAACTGTTCGGGCGTGGCGTGCAGGTGTTCTTTGAGGGTCCCGACGCTGCGGACGATGGCGGCCACGGGGTTGTTGAGTTCGTGCGCCAGTCCTGCCGACAATCGTCCGAGCGAAATCATCTTTTCGTTCTGCTGCATCTGGCGGGTGTATTCCCGGACGCGGGTCGTCATCTGGTGCACCAGCACTTCGGTCAGTTCGTACTGCGTCTGGATCATTTCCCGGAAGTGGTCGCGGTGGAGCAGGAGGGCGGCGGCGGGTTCCAGCGTTTTCCAGAAGGTGGCCGATTCTTTCATGCGGGAAAAGGGCAGCACGCCCGAAAGGCTCCCGGCCTCCCAGATACCGAGTTCGTGCTGCTGCCCGGCCTGGAGCGTGTACATCTGAAAACGGCCTTCCAGAAGAATGAACAGATGGTCGACGGGGTCGCCGGGCTGGTAAAGAATCGTATCGGCCGGAAAATCCCGGCATTCGCCCCGGTCGACGAGCCAGGTAAGCTGGTCATCCGGAACGGTATCGAACAACGGGTTGTCGTTCAGGACGGTGAGGCAATTCATAAAAAGAGGTGTGGTGTTGGGGTTTCGTCTCCAAAACTGCGGTTGGGGAAACTTTGTTGAAACTACGAAAAAGAAAAACAGCGGCCAAGATATTTAGGGGTAAAGAGAACGGTACAAACTGTACAGAATGTTAGTTTTGTAAAAAAAGAGCGAAAAGCCATGACAACCGTAAGCGCACAGGAAGCCCGCAAACAGTTTTCGGACATCATCAGCAAGGCGGCGTTCGGCCACGACCCGGTCATCATCACGC
Source organism: Tellurirhabdus rosea (assembly GCF_026278345.1). Taxonomy (NCBI): domain Bacteria; kingdom Pseudomonadati; phylum Bacteroidota; class Cytophagia; order Cytophagales; family Spirosomataceae; genus Larkinella; species Larkinella roseola. Next base: position 165,501 of record NZ_CP111085.1, on the reverse strand, counting down.
GGCAGGGTAAAGAAATTGCGGCCATTATTTCGATGGAAGAGCTAAAGCGGTTTCAGGAACTGGAGGACCATTTCGACGTCCTGGAGGCGGAGAAGAGGTTAGCCAATCCGGAAAACTTCATTCCCTGGGAGGAGGCCCGCAAAACCCTCGGTCTGGATATTTAATCTCCCCACGCATAACCCACCGATTGCCACATGAAAGAGTACACCGTCGTTATCGAGAAAACGGCCCTTAAATTTCTGGGGGCAGTCCAGCCCGAAACGCGCCGACGTATTGCCAAAGCAATCGACGCTCTGGCCCGGCAACCCCGCCCGCCGGGTTGCAAAAAACTGAATGGTGTGAGCACTCTCTACCGCATCCGCGTGGGTGACTACCGGGTTATCTATACCATTCGGGACGAGCAGTTGCTTGTTTTGGTAATCAAAATAGGCGACCGGAAGGAAATCTATGACTGAGCCGAAAAATCCCGGTTTATGCCAGAAAAAAGCGTGTTTTTCTGGCGACAATGTTGTAACTTTAGGGAGTTTCCGCAGGGTGAACAGGGCGCTTTTTGCCCCGCTTTCCCTGCTTATCTGTCATTCGTAAACAGGACCCATGAGCGAAATTCTGGAGCCCACTGATTCCGACAAAACACACGACAACGAAGAGACCCTGCACGACCAGACCGTTGTGTCGGGCTTGTACGAAAACTGGTTTTTAGATTACGCCTCGTACGTTATCCTGGAGCGGGCCGTGCCGGCCGTCGAAGACGGGCTGAAGCCCGTGCAGCGCCGTATTCTGCACGCCCTGCGGGAGATGGACGACGGGCGCTTCAACAAAGTGGCCAACGTGATCGGGGCCACCATGCAGTATCACCCCCACGGCGATGCCTCCATCGGCGACGCCATGGTCACGATGGGGCAGAAAAATCTGCTCTTCGATATTCAGGGTAACTGGGGCGACATCCGGACCGGCGACGGGGCCGCGGCGCCGCGTTACATCGAAGTCCGGCTTTCCAAGTTCGGCAACGAGGTCGTTTTCAATCCGCAGACGACCGAATGGCAGCTTTCCTACGACGGCCGCAAGAAGGAACCCATTACGCTTCCGGTCAAATTCCCGCTCCTGCTGGCGATGGGCGTCGAAGGAATCGCCGTCGGCCTTTCGACCAAAGTGCTGCCGCATAATTTCAACGAACTGCTCGAAGCGTCGATCAACGTTCTGAAAGACAAGCCGTTTGAGCTTTATCCGGACTTCCCGACGGGCGGGCAGATGGACGCGTCCAATTACAACGACGGCCTGCGCGGCGGCAAGGTCCGCGTTCGCGCCCGGATTGAGGAACTGGACAAAAAGACGCTGGTGATCCGGGAGATTCCGTTCGGCACCACCACGACTTCCGTCAAGGACTCGATCATCAAGGCCAACGACGACGGGAAGATCAAAATCAAGAAGGTGGAGGACCTGACGTCGAAGGACGTGGAAATCCACGTGCACCTCGCGCCGGGCGTTTCGCCGGACATCACCATCGATGCCCTGTACGCCTTCACGGAATGCGAAGTGTCGATTTCGCCCAACGCCTGCGTCATCATCGCCGATAAGCCGCACTTTGTTTCGGTTTCCGAAATTCTGCGCACCTGCACCGAACAGACCGTCCGGCTGCTGGAACGGGAATTGCAGATCCGGAAGGGAGAACTGATGGAGAAACTGCTGTACAGTTCGCTCGAAAAAATCTTCATCGAAAACCGGATTTACCGGAAAATCGAAGAGTGTGAAACCTTCGAGGCGGTGCTGGAAACCATCGACAAGGCGCTGACGAAGTTTAAAAAGCAGTTCTACCGCGAGATCACGCAAGACGACCTGATTCGCCTGACCGAAATCCGGATCAAACGGATTTCGAAATACGACACCTTCAAGGCCGAGGAACTGATGCGGCGGCTGCAGGAAGAACTGGCCGAGGTGGAAGACAACCTGTCCAACCTGACCCGCTACGCCATCGCGTACTTCCGCGACCTGATCAAGAAGTACGGCAAAGGCCGGGAACGGAAAACGGAAATCCGGGCCTTCGGGACCATCGCGGCCAACATCGTCGCGGCGGCCAACCAGAAACTGTACGTGGACCGCGAAAACGGCTTTATCGGCTACGGCCTTAAGAAGGAAGAGTTTGTGTCGGACTGCTCGGACATCGACGACATCATCGTGTTCCGCCGCGATGGCAAATGCCTGGTGACGAAGATTCAGGAAAAGACGTTTGTCGGCAAGGACATCATTTACTGCTCGGTTTTCAAGAAGAACGACGAGCGGAAGGTTTACAACCTGGTGTATCTCGACGCCAAATCGGGCATTTCGATGGTGAAGCGTTTCAACGTGACCGCCGTGACGCGCGACCGGGAATACGACCTGACGATGGGCAACCCCAAATCGAAAGTGCTTTGGTTTACGGCCAACGACAACGGCGAGGCCGAGGTGCTGACGGTGAACCTGACGGCACAAAGTTCGGCCAAGGTGAAACAGTTTGACTTCAACTTTGCGTCTGTAGCTATTAAGAATCGGTCGGCACAGGGAAACATCCTGACCAAATACCCGGTTCGTAAGATAGTGCAGAAGTCGGGCGGCGTCTCGACGCTGGGGGGTATGGACATCTGGTACGACGAGCACCTGGGCCGGCTCAACCGCGACGAGCGGGGCCGTTATCTGGGCAACTTCGACAACGGCGATACGATTCTGGTGCTGTTCAAGTCGGGACAATACGAGCTGACCAACTACAGCCTCATCAATCACTACGAACCGAATAACATCGAGATTATCGAGAAATTCGATCCGGAAAAAGTGATCTCGGCGGTGTATTTTGATGCACTCAAAAAAATGTGGTTCGTCAAGCGGTTCCGGATCGAGACCAAGACAATCGAGACGAAATTCAGCTTTATCGGCGATGCCAAAGGGTCGAAGCTGGTGGCCGTTTCTACGGACAAACACCCGCGCATTGAACTGTCCTACCAGGAAAAAGACCGTAGCCCGGTTGAGAAAATGGTTCTGGAGCCGGACGTGTTCATCGATGTGCGGGGCATGAAGGCGCAGGGCAAGCCGCTTACCTTTGCCCGGGTGAAGGAAGCCCGGGTGCTGGAACCCAGACAGGCGGAGGAGGGACCCGACGAGCAGCCCGCCGAACCCGCGGCCAGCCTGAGCGTTCCGGAGCCGGAGCCGGAAGTGGAAGTGACGGAACCGACGCCGATTGAGTCTATAGGCGTAAAACAGCTCGATCTGTTTTCCTAAGTAAATTTTTGAAGGGATTTAGGTTTTGAGTTTATAGTTTAGTGTTCATAGTTTGTAGTCTGGGAACAACTATAAACCATAAACTATAAACTCAACCCCTAATACTTTAACCCAAAACCAGTTCGTCAGCCATGTTATGAATCCGATGGAGTACATGACCGCCCGGCAACCCGGCGACTACCCCGGAAACCTGAAACGCCGCCTTGTGATGATGCGTCTGAAACGCGTCATTAAGCTGGGTATTGCCGCAGGTTTTCTGGGATTGCTGCTGGTACTGCTCTGCAACTGGTGGGTTGTGTACTCTACCCGGAGACAGATTTATTTCGATATCAACGAGCTGCCTTCCAACGATGTAGCCCTCGTGCTGGGGACCAGCAAATACGTCAAAAGCGGGAAGGAAAACCTGTTTTTCCGGTACCGGATGGATGCCACGGCCCGGCTTTTTAAAGAAGGAAAAATCAAATACATCATCCTCAGCGGCAACAACGACTCGGAGTATTACAACGAGCCGGTGGACATGAAAAAAGCCCTGCTGAAACGGGGCGTGCCCGAAGAGGTGATGACGCTGGATTATGCCGGCTTCCGGACCTTCGACTCCATTGTTCGCTGTAAGGAGGTCTTTAATCAGGACAAGATTACCATCGTCTCCCAAAATTTCCACAACGCCCGGGCCCTGTACATCGGCAACAATGAGGGCATCGAAGCGATTGCCTTTTCCGCCCAGGACGTGCCCGACGGCTACTCCATCCGTACGCTCATCCGCGAGTACCTCGCCCGCCCGCTCGCCATGCTCGACGTGCACGTGCTCAGGCCCCAGCCGGAGCAGGACAATCGGGAAATTAAATGATTGAATTTTGAATGATTGACTGGATGATTAGGCTTCGCCGTAATTCCGCTGCGAAGCCATTCAACCTATCAATCATTCAAAATTCAGTCATTCAACTACTTCGCCTCTTCGCCAAACTTCTCATTCCGCCCGCTCGTATCCGGCTGGCCGGTGACGGCGCCTTTTACCATTTCGAAAATCGTCATCATCTTGCCGCCCGGACGGTCCCAGAATTCGCCCTGATGCGTCCTGACCTTGATGAGGGTGATGCGCGGGTCGTCTTTGCCGCCGGGAAACCAGGTTTTCAGGAAGTCTTTCCAGAGCTGGTCGATTTTCTGTTTGTCGTGCACGACCTCGGCAGTTCCGGAGGTGGCTACGTAAGTTTCCGAAGCCTGGTCCGTGAACGTCAGACTGACGCGGTTGTTGCGGGAAATTTCATCTACCTTGTTGGAGTCGTTGTAAGTGAAAAACCACATCGAGCCGTCGGGGTCGAGGTCGTGGGTAGCCATCGGGCGGCTGTGGAAATCGCCGTCCGTCTCCTGCGTGGTCATCATGGCGATCCGGATGTCCTTGATTTTTTCCTTCAGCGTGCTCAGCTCCGTCGGCTGTAATGTCTGGGCCTGCATAACGTTGTGTGTTTGGTTTCTTAATGCAACCCGGTGTTTGCCGGAATGTTATGGCACCGCCGATACCTCACAGGCTAACCGGTCGGTATCGGCGGGCGGGGGAACCGTTACCAGGCGACCCGGTAGCTCAGCACGGGAATAAGCGGTACGCCGTAAAAGGTTTTGACGGAGCCGGATTTGGCATCAAAATACCGCCCGTACACATTCTGCCGGTTGGACACGTTCTGGATGTCGAGCGACCAGGTGCGGGTGGATTGCGGGCGGTTCTTTTTCCAACTAAACCGAACGTCCGTCCGGAAATAATCGGGCAGCTGCTCGCTGAAGGTCAGCCGGTCGATGTACACCGTTTCGCCTTTTTCCTGCGAGGCGGCCACGTCGATGGGCGTGGTCCGGTAACCGCCGTAATAGCTCAGCTTCAGGTTCAGGCCGATGATGCTCCGGCGGAAAAGCCCCGTTTCGCCCGTCGTGATTTCTTTCCCGGCCAGAAAACTGGTCGCGAAGTTGCCGTTGAAGCGGGTATCCCGCCAGATGTTGTCCGAGCCTTTGTATTTCGATTCGTACACCGACGAAGACCAGAGGAAATACAGGCCGTTGTGCATGAACTGTTCGAGCGTCAGTTCTGCGCCGTAGTTCCGGCCGCGGCCCCGGTTCGTCAGCGGATCGAAGACCAGCCCGTCGAAGCTGTTGACCAGGGCAAACGCGTCCCGTTTGTCGGCACTGATCGGAATATTGAACAGCGACTGGTAGTAGGTTTCCGCCTTGACGCGCAGGTGGTCGTTGAGGAGCCAGTCGTACCCGAGCACGAGGTGGTGCGATTTGGTAAACTTCAGATTCTGATTCGGTGAACCTTCCAAGTCAGTAGAGCCGGGAATCTGGACAAAGTAGGTGGCGATGTTCTGCATCTGGCTGTGCAGGCCATACCCCAGACTCAGCGACTGTTTCGGCGTAAATGCCCAGCGCACCGACCCACGCGGCTCCAGCGCCTGCGCATTGTTCAGCGACAGGCCCAGGTAGTGCAGCCCGGCGTTGAAGGTCAGCTGTTCGGTCGGCCGGTAGTTCCATTGTGCGAACGATTGCAGGGTGTACGTCTGGTTATTCGTCCGGACCTGCTGAACCTGCCGGTCGAGGTCCTCATCCCAGCCTTTGCGATTCAGATCGTAGCTCAGCTGCGCCCCGATGAGGCCCGCCCGGAGGGTATGTTTCGGATTGAATTTATAGGTCAGCGTCGAGGAAATGATCCGCTTCTGCACGGTAAACGATTCGTTGGTGCGTTCGCTGGCACGGTATTGTTCGTCAAAATATTCGCTGCGGTAGCCCTGGCGGAAGCCCGAAGCCAGCACCACCGTCCGCAGGAACGCCCGACGGTTCAGGTTCAGCGAATGGGTGACGCCCGCCGCGCCGGTGTTCGAGATAAACTTGTCGGTATAGCGGTCAAAGTCGGACTCCCAGGCCGAAGAGTCTTTTTTCGCCGCGATGCCGTCGCTGCTCAGGCCGCCGAAACCAAAGACAGTGAAGTTCCCGAGTTTGTTCGTCGGCAGGTATACGTTGAACGAAAGGTCCTGAAACACCTGCAGGCCCGACCCGACCGGAACCCCGATTTTGGACAGAATGCCGAGCGTCGAATAGCGGTAATTGAAGAGGTAAGACCCTTTGTAATGTTTGGAAAAAGGCCCTTCGCTGGAAACGTCCAGCCCCAGCACCCCGGCCTGGATGGTGTGTTCCGCTTTGGCGTTGTTGCCCTTCCGGAGCCGCAGGTCGAACACCCCCGACAGCGCGTTGCCGTACTCCGCCGGAAACGCCCCGGTCATAAAGTCGGAATTGGCCAGCAGCTGGGCGCTCAGGATGGAGATGCCGCCGCCCGCCGTACCCAGGCCCGAGAAGTGGTTCGGATTGGGAATTTCGACGCCTTCCATGCGCCAGAGGAGGCCGTTGGGCGAGTTGCCCCGAATGACAATCTGGTTGCCGCCATCGTCGGCTCCCACCACCCCGGCAAAGGCCGTGGCCATACGGCCGGGGTCGTTGACGGCCGCGGCAAACTTCTGCGTTTCCTCCACCGAAAAGGTGCGGGCGCTGACGGTCGCCATGTCGTTCAGCGGCTTGTCTTTCTCGATAGTCGGCCGCACGTTGACTTCGGCCATCTGAATCATGGTCTCCTCCAACTGAATCGACAGGACGAGTTCTTTGCCCGTATCGACCACCACGTTGGACAAAACCCGGTCTTTGTAGCCGACAAACGAGATTCTGAAGCTCTGCCGTCCGGCCCGTACGCCGCCGATGCGGAAGGTGCCGTCCGAGTCGGTGGTCGCTCCCTGAAGCGGCTCGGTATTCAGCACGACCACGGTCGCTCCCGGAATGGGCGTTTGCAGGCTCTGGTCGAGAACGGTGCCCCGGACGGTCTGGGTCAGGGACTGGGCATGAACGGGCCGGGCAGCCAGCAGGGCGGCCGACAGAAGAAGTTGACGGAAAGTCATGGGTTGTTTACTGTTCGGTTACAGGCCTAAGACAGGCGTCCGGTGGCTTCCCCCTACGGCGATGCGAAAAATTTGTCCTGACGGAATAATCCGGAAACCGTGGGCGCTTTCCCCGAACGGCCCCGGCTCCGGGCCGGATTCGCCCCGACCGGCGGAAAAGAAATCCCGTTAACGTTTCCGGTAACGATTGCATAAAAAAAGTCGCCCAAAACCTGCAATGGATTCTTCTTTTCGTCCCATCTTTCAGGATAAGTTGGAAAAATTCAGTCTATCCGGAAGTACTTTCCGCGTTAAAAAGTCTTTCCTTCTCAAAATACAGCCTTCGATGAAAACCCGATTCCTACGTACCTTTTCCCTTCTGTTTGTCCCGTCTCTTCTGTTTGCTCAATCCGGTTCCGGGCCTTACTCGCAGCGCATGGCCGCTTCGATCATGAACACCCACAAGGACTCGGTGGCCTACGCCAAAGAAGGCAAGGACGCCCGCTGGGAGTACGAGACCGGCGTCCTGTTCCGGGGCCTCGAACAGGTCTGGTACCGCACCGGCGACGCCCGTTATTTCGATTTTATCAAGAAAACAATGGACCGGTACGTCGGCAACGATGGCCATATCCGGACCTATAAACAGGAAGATTTCAACATCGACCACGTGACGCCGGGCCGGGCGCTGCTGATGCTCTACCAGCAGACCCTTCCGAACAAGGAAAAATACCGCAAGGCCGCCGATCTGCTCCGCGAGCAGCTGGCCAAGCAGCCGCGGACGAAAGAGGGCGGTTTCTGGCATAAAAAACGGTATCCTTACCAGATGTGGCTCGACGGGCTGTACATGGGCGAGCCGTTTTACGCCGAATACAGCCTGCTCTTCAACCAGCCGGAGAACTTCAACGACATCATCAACCAGTTTGTCTGGATGGAACAGCACGCCCGGGATGCCAAAACCGGCCTGCTCTACCACGGCTGGGACGAAAGCCGGGAGCAGAAATGGGCCGACAAACAGACGGGCAAGTCGCCTAACTTCTGGAGCCGGGCGATGGGCTGGTACGCGATGGCGCTGGTCGATGTGCTCGATTACATCCCGCAGAACCACCCCCGCCGCGGCGAAGTGGTCGCCATTCTGCAACGCATAATGCCCGCCGTGGCGAAATACCAGGACCCGAAAGAGGGCCTCTGGTACCAGGTGACGGACAAAATCGGCGGTAAGGGCAACTACCTGGAAGCCTCCGGGTCGGCCATGTTTGTGTACGCCCTCGCCAAAGGCGTCCGCCTGGGTTATCTGCCTTCCGCGCTGATGGCCAATGCCAAACGCGGCTACGAAGGCATGCTGAAAAACTTCATCAGCACCGACAAGGACGGCTACATTCACCTGGAAAAAACGGTGAGCGTCAGCGGACTGGGCGGCAACCCGTACCGCGACGGCAGCTACGAGTACTACCTGAGCGAACCCATCCGGCAGGACGATCTCAAAGGCGTCGGGCCGTTTATCATGGCGAGCGTGGAGATGGAGATTGCGGCGGAGCAGGCCGTTGGCAAAGGCAAGAAAGTGGCCGTTGACAATTACTTCAACCGCGAGTTCCGCAAAGGCTTCAACGGCGAGCAGGAACCGTTTCACTACACCTGGGAAGACCGGCAGCATCCCGGCTTTTACTTCTGGGGCGGCTCGTTCCGCGACCTCGGCGCGCAGACGGTAACGGTCGGCTCGGCCCCCACGGCCGCTTCGCTCAAAGGCATCGACGTGTACATCATCGTGGACCCGGACACCCCGAAAGAAACGGCCAAACCGAACTACGTGGCGGATGCCGACATCAAGGCCATTACGGAGTACGTCAAAAACGGCGGCGTGCTGGTGCTGATGGCCAACGACACTTCCAACTGTGAGCACAAGAACTTCAACCGGCTGGCGGCTCAGTTCGGCATGCAGTTTCTGCCCAAAAACGTGAACATGGTGCAGGGCACGCAGTGGGAGCAGGGGCTGGTCAACATTCCGGCCAATAATCCGATCTTCAAAACGACCCGGGCCGTCTACATCAAGGAACTGGCGCCGGTGGAGGTGAAAGCCCCGGCCAAAGCCGTCGTGAGCGAAAAAGGCGACGTGATCATGGCCGTAGCCAAAGTCGGCAAAGGCACCGTTTTCGCCGTCGGCGATCCCTGGCTCTACAACGAGTACGTGGATGGCAGACGCATTCCGGCCCGGTACGAGAACTTCAAAGCGGGCAAAGAACTCGCCAAATGGCTGCTCGAACAGACCGGCAACGGCGCGGCGGCCCTGTCCAGTAAAAAATAGTCAGACAAATATCTTGGTTAAATTTTAGGCAGAACAGCCTTTCCCCGGTACAGAACTGCCCCCGTGACGGGAAAGGTCTGATCTGCTGATGAAATCCTACTTGCTATGAAGCCCTTTTTAGACGAAGACTTTCTGCTCCAGACCAATACGGCCCGGCAACTTTATCATGAGTACTCGAAGGCCATGCCGATCATCGATTACCATTGCCACCTGCCGCCCGATCAGATTGCCGAAGACCGGCATTTCGAGAACCTGACGCAAATCTGGCTTTACGGGGATCACTATAAATGGCGGGCCATGCGGACCAACGGCGTGGACGAAAGCTACTGCACGGGCAACCAGTCCGATTTTGCCAAGTTCCAAAAATGGGCCGAAACCGTGCCCTACACCGTCCGGAACCCGCTTTTTCACTGGACGCATCTCGAACTCCAGCGCTATTTCAGCGTGACCGAAGTGCTCAACGGCAAATCGGCCCGGCGGATTTACGACCAGTGTAACGAGCAGATGCAGTCGCCCGACTTTTCTGTGCGGAACCTGCTGCGCCGGATGAACGTGGAAACGGTCTGCACGACCGACGACCCGACGGATTCGCTGGAACACCACCAGAAAATCGCCGAGGACGGATTCGAGATTTCGGTGCTGCCCACCTTCCGCCCGGACAAAGCGATGGCGGTGGAAGACGCGGCCGCGTTTAACCAGTACGTTGGCAAGCTGGAAGCCGCTTCGGGCGTTTCGATCGGCTCGTTCGACGACTTCATGGCGGCGCTGCAGCAGCGGCACGATTACTTTGCCTTGATGGGCGGCAAACTCTCCGACCACGGGCTGGAGCAGATTTATGCTGAAGACTATACCGAAGCCGAAATAAAAGCCATCTTCGACAAGGTCCGCGCCGGTCGCTCGCTCGACGGGCAGGAAGTGCTGAAGTTCAAGTCGGCCATGCTGGTTTATCTGGCCGAAATGGACTGGGCGAAAGGCTGGACGCAGCAGTTTCACCTCGGGGCGCTGCGCAACAACAATTCCCGGATGCTGCGGCAGCTGGGCCCGGATACGGGCTGGGACAGCATCGGGGATTTCTCGCAGGGACGGGCCCTGGCCAAATTCCTGAATCGGCTGGATACCAACGACAAACTCGCCAAGACGGTCCTCTATAACCTGAATCCGGCCGACAACGAACTGATGGCGACGATGGTCGGAAACTTCAACGACGGCTCGGTGGCGGGTAAGGTTCAGTTTGGCTCCGGCTGGTGGTTCCTCGACCAGAAAGACGGCATGGAAAAGCAGATGAACGCCCTCTCGAACATGGGTCTGCTGAGCCGTTTTGTCGGTATGCTCACCGATTCGCGCAGCTTCCTGAGCTACCCGCGTCACGAATATTTCCGCCGGATTCTGTGCAACCTGTTCGGCAACGATATCGAAAACGGCGAACTGCCGTACGATATGGAATGGATGGGCGGCATCGTGCAGGACATCAGCTACCGGAATGCAAAGTCGTATTTTGGCTTTTCGGAGGTGCAAAAACTGCAAGTGAACGTGTAAAAAATAGAATGCCGATGACGCTGATCAGCCGAATTGACATGGAGTCTTCCATGTCGTTTGCCTGATTAGCGTCATCGGCGTTCCCAACGAAACCATGCAAAAAGTACTCTCTTTCGGCGAACTGCTGCTCCGTTTTTCCCCCGAACTGGGCGGAGGCTGGATTCGGCAGAACGCCATGCCCGTTTTTATCGGCGGGGCCGAACTGAACGTGGCGACCGCGCTGTCCAACTGGGGCGTCCCGGTCCGCTACAGCACGGTATTGCCGTCGAATGCGCTGGCCGACGAAGTCATCGAATTCATTGAGCAGAAAGGCATTGAAGCCAGCGGCGTCTACCGTTTCGGGAGCCGCATCGGCAGTTATTACCTTCCCCAGGGGACGGATTTGAAGGCGGCCGGAGTCATCTACGACCGGGCGTTTTCGGCTTTTTCGGAACTGGAACCGGGCAAAGTCGACTGGAGCCAGGCCCTCGACGGCGTTTCGTGGCTGCACCTGAGCGCCATCAGTCCGGCCCTGAATGAGGCCGTAGCCGATGCCTGCCTCGAACTGGTGAAAGCCGCCTCCGAACGGGGCATTTTCATTTCGCTCGACCTGAATTACCGGGCCAAGCTCTGGCAGTACGGCAAAAAACCGGTGGAGGTCATGCCCGCGCTGGCCGAGTACTGCGATCTAGTGATGGGCAATATCTGGGCGGCCCACACGCTGCTGGGTATTCCGCTCAACGACCGGCTCATTGCCGCCGACCAGCCCGCCGAATACATCGCCCACGCCGCCGAAACGGCCGCCGCTATTCGGGCGCGTTTCCCGCGCTGCAAAGTGGTTGCCAATACCTTCCGGTTCGACTACGCGAATACGGGAATTCGTTACTACGCCACCCTGCATACCACCGACCAGAACTGCGTTTCGCCGGAGTTTCTGACGGAAACCGTCGTCGACAAAGTGGGCAGCGGAGACTGTTTCATGGCCGGGCTGATTTACGGATTATTTAATGGCCGGACGCCTCAGGAAGTAGTAGATTATGCTGCTGCGGCCGCTTTCGGTAAATTACAGGAGTATGGTGACGCCACGGCCCAAACCGAAGCCGATGTGACCGAACGCCTCTTAGCCCTAAGTAAATGACCAACGATTTGTATTCTCTTGTCAGACAGGCACCCATTGTGCCCGTTTTTTACCATGCTGACGCTGCCTATGCAGCCCAGATCGTGCAGGCCTGTTACGATGGCGGCCTGCGCGTTTTCGAGTTTACCAACCGCGGAGCCGCCGCCCTTTCTGTTTTTTCGGAACTGGCCGCTTACGTCTCCCGGCACTGTCCCGACATGGCCCTCGGTATCGGTACCATTCTAACTCCGGAAGACGCCGCCGCTTTTATTGACGCGGGCGCCGATTTTGTCGTCCAGCCCGTTACGAGTCCGGCCGTCGGCGAGCTTTGCCGCTCCCGCAACATTCCCTGGATTCCGGCAGGAACGACCCTGAACGAAATCTACAACGCCACCCAGCTCGGCGCGGACGTGGTGAAAGTCTTCCCCGGCAACGTCGTGGGACCAGGATTCATCAAGGCGATCAAGGCGCCCATGCCGCACCTGCAGCTGATGGTGACCGGCGGGGTGGAGCCTACGTCCGAAAGTCTGAATGCCTGGTTCTCGGCGGGGGTTACGGCGGTTGGGATCGGCTCCCAGCTGTTTGCCGGAGACCTGACCCCTGAGGCGCTGCGCGACCGTATCGCCAATCTTTTGACCATCCTTAAACCCTTTACTCCTGTAGCCGTATGAACAAGGCAATCGGCCGGTACCGGTGGACCATCTGCGGTCTGGTATTCTTCGCCACCACCACCAATTACCTCGATCGGCAAGTCATCAGTCTGCTGAAATCGACGCTGTCGGAAGACCTGAACTGGAACGACGCGGATTATACCAACATCGAGATCGCCTTCAAGCTTTTTTACGCTTTCGGAATGCTGATTGCCGGTAGTGTGATCGACCGGCTGGGGACAAAAACAGGCTACGCCGTTTCGACGACCCTGTGGAGTCTGGCCGCCATCGCCCACGCGTTTGTCAACAACGTATTTGGCTTTATCGTCGTCCGGTCGGCCCTGGGCCTGACCGAAGCCGGGAACTTTCCTTCGGCCATCAAAACGGTCGCCGAGTGGTTTCCCCGCAAGGAACGGGCGCTGGCCACGGGGATTTTTAACTCGGGTACCAACTTTGGGGCCATCGTCGCCCCGCTTTCGGTGCCGTTCATTGCGGCCACGATGGGCTGGCAGTGGGCGTTTATCATTACCGGGGTAATCGGCTTCGTCTGGCTGGCGCTCTGGCTCATTTTTTATGAAGTACCGACCAAAACCGCCCGCCTGACGCCGGAGGAACTGGCCTACATCAACTCCGACATGGAGAACAAGGAGGAAGCCGCCGCCGAGGAAGGAGGCAATGTGTCGTGGTCCCGGCTGCTGTCGTTCAAACAAACCTGGGCGTTTGCCATCGGGAAACTGCTGACCGACCCGATCTGGTGGTTCTATCTCTTCTGGCTGCCCGACTTCCTGCAAAGCCAGTACGGCCTGTCTTCGACAGAAATCGCCCTACCCGTGGCGCTGGTGTACACCCTTTCAACGGTCGGAAGCGTGGGCGGCGGCTGGCTGCCGATGTATTTCGTGAACCGGAACTGGCCGGCCTTCAAAGCCCGGAAAACCTCGATGCTGATTTTTGCTTTTCTGGTCATCCCCATCATCGCGGCGCAGGTACTGGGCAGCGTGAACATGTGGCTGGCGGTGGGCGTCATCGGTCTGGCCGCGGCAGCGCACCAGGCCTGGAGCGCCAACATCTTCACGACCGTATCCGACATGTTCCCTAAACGGGCCACGGCCTCGGTAACGGGCATTGGCGGTATGTTCGGAGCCCTCGGCGGGATTCTGCTGTCGATGCTCGTGCAGAAAAACATGTTCGTGTATTACCGCTCAATTGGTCAGATCGAAACGGCCTATTACATCATGTTCTTCGTCTGCGGCGCCGCTTACCTGGCGGCCTGGCTGATCATGCACCTGCTGGTACCGCGCTTCCAGCCCGTCAAACTCGACGATGCCCAACCCAGCCCGGTGGAGACGGTGTAGGAATGATTGAATGTTGAATGATTGAATGACTGAATAGCTCCGCAGGTCAGGAACTTGCGGAGCTATTCAGTCATTCAACATTCAACATTCAATCATTTCAAACATCCCGGTATCGCCGTTTGTATTCCGAAGGCGTTTGTCCGGTGATTTCGCGAAATTGGCGGTTGAAATTGGACAGGGTCCGGAAGCCGCATTCGTAACTGATCTGGGTGATGTTGAGGTTGTCTTCCTGCAGCAACCGGCAGGCCTGTCCCACCCGGACTTCTCCCACAAACTCCGAAAACGTTTTGTTGGCGCGGGCTTTGAAGTACCGGCAAAACGCGGAAGGACTCATCCCGACGAGCGCCGCCACTTCCTCCAGGTGAATCGTCGAGGTGTACCGGGCCAGCACGTAATCGTGTACCGCCTGCATCCGGTTTGTTTCCGACGGTTTATGCGTGTTGGTGTAGCCCTGGCTGCTGATGAACCGGTAGTCCGACGAAAGCGAAAGCCGGTGCAGCAGCGAAAGAAGCGCCAGCACCCGTTCAAAGGTGGGCGGTAGCGAGAGCAGCTTCTTCAGTTCGCCCGTCGCCCAGTCCCGCGTCCGGCCCAGCCATTCCATGCCGCGGCGCGAATGCTCCAGCAACTGCCGAAGGGCGCTCATTTCCGGCTTCTGGAGGAACACGTTTCCCAGAAAATCGTCGGTAAAATACAGCACAATTCCCTCCGTAAACAGGTGGCTGTGAGGCTCGAAATAAGGCGGGTCGCTGCGCCACAGGTGCGGAATGTCGGGCCCCAGCAGCACCAGTTCCCCCTCCGAAAAAGGACGAATGGAGTCTCCAATGAAGCGCGTGCCGGTTCCGCGCACGACCAGAAACAACTGGAAGTGCGGGTGAAAGTGCCAGTTCGGGTCGAAATGCGGCTCGGTGAGCTTGCGGATGATGAAAGAACCGGAAAACGTCTCCAGTTCCTTGCGTAATGCCTGCTTCATGGGTTAAAATTGACACAAAAAAGGCTGTGCTCTACAATAAGTTGTCAATATTTAGTCAATCTTCGCTAAAATAAGCCGAGAACCCCTTTATCTTTACCTATATATTTGTTTGACATTTTTAGGAAAATATATGAATAAGCTGGGGGTAAACCTGTTTTTGTGGACAACAACGATGGACGAAGAGCTGTCGGAGACGTTCGCTTTTCTAAAAAATACGGGCTATGACTTTGTGGAGGTGCCCGTGATGGACACCGACCTGGCAAAGTGGCAGCGGATCGGGAAGCAACTCGATGCGGTCGGACTCGACCGGGTCGCCTGTGTGATCTGCGGACCGGAGTTCAGCCTCATCAGTGCGGAGGCGAGTGTCCGGCAGGCGGCCGTCGAGCGGCTGAAGCGGATCATCGACAGCGCCAAGGCCCTCGGCGCGTCCATGCTCACCGGCCCTTTTCATTCGGGCTTCAAAACGTTTACGGGCAAACCGGCAACTGAACAGGAGTGGAACTGCTCGGTGGAAGGCATGCGGCAGGTGGCCGACTATGCGGCCCGGCAGGGCATCGTGCTGGGGCTGGAGTACCTCAACCGGTTTGAAAACTACTTCCTCACCAGCGCCGATGAACTGATCCGGTACGTGGAGGCCGTTGACCATCCGGCCTGCCGCCTGATGTACGACACCTTCCACGCGCACATCGAGGAAAAAAACCAGCCCGAAGCCATTCGCCGCTGCGCCCCGTATCTGGTCCATGTGCAGATTTCGGAAAACGACCGCTCGACCCCCGGTTCCGGGCAGGTGGACTTCACGGCCATTTTCAACGCCCTCCAGGAAATCAATTACCAGGGCCCTATCTGCGTGGAAGCCTTTGGCCTGACCCCGCCCGATCTGGCCGCCGCCGCCCACATCGTCCGCCGGATGTTCGAGTCGCCGGAGCAGCTGGTGGGGGATGCCTATGAACTCTTTTCCATGCACGCCAAAAAATTTTCATTGAGTGAATGAGCGATTGGGCGATTGTGTGGTCGGATTCAGATCACTTAGTCGCTCATTCACTCAATCACTCATCCACTCAATATTATAATAAACCCATGAAAACCATCAACATTGCCATCGTCGGCCTCGGCTTCGGGGCGGAATTCATCCCCATCTATCAGCGTCACCCGAACGCCAACATGTACGCCATCTGCCAGCGTAATGAGGAAAGCCTGAACAAGATCGGAGATCTGTTTGGCATTGAAAAGCGGTACAGTAACTACGATGAACTGCTGGCCGACCCGAACATCGACGCGGTACACATCAACTCACCCATTCCCAACCATGCCGAGCAGAGCCTGAAGGCGCTGCGGGCCGGAAAACACGTAGCCTGCACCGTTCCGATGGCCACAACGGTCGAGGAATGCGCCGAGATCGTCCGGACCGTTCAGGAAACCGGGAAGAAATACATGATGATGGAAACGGTGGTCTACAGCCGGGAGTTTCTCTTCGTCAAGGAGTTATACGAAAACGGCGAGCTGGGCAAGGTCCAGTTCCTGAAAGCCTCTCACCAGCAGGACATGGACGGCTGGCCGGACTACTGGCCGGGGCTGCCGCCGATGCACTACGCCACGCACTGCGTAGGACCCGTCGCCGGGCTGCTGCGCCTCGAAGCCGAGTACGTGTCGTGCTTTGGCTCCGGCACCATCCGGCCCGACCTGGCGGCCATCCACAACTCGCCCTTTGCGGTTGAATCGGCCCACATCAAATTCCGGGACAGCGATCTGTCGGCCCACGTCTACCGCTCGCTGTTCGACGTCGCCCGCCAGTACCGCGAAAGCTTTGAAGTGTACGGCGATAAAAAGTCCTTCGAATGGCAGCTGATGGAGCACGACCGGCCGGTGATCCATACCGCCAAGAAGCCCGAACCGGAAATTCCGGAGCAGGTGACCGTCCCGGACTACGCCCGGCTGCTGCCCGAACCGATTCAGCGGTTCACGACCAAAGGCGTTTACGACGCCGACGAAAGCCAGCACCTGTCGTTTACGCAGGGCGGAGGACATGGCGGCTCACACCCGCACATGGTGCATGAGTTCCTGTCGGCGCTGGTGAACGACCGCGACCCGTTCCCGAATGCCGCACAGTCCGCCAACTGGACCAGCGTCGGCATTCTGGCGCATGAGTCGGCGATGCAGGGCGGCAAACTGATCAAAATTCCGGATTTCAAAAATGTACTTAGCCCCGATTACGCGGGGTAACGAGGGGCTGTTTCCCGCGGACGAACGGTAGGTCCGCCGCGGCGGGAGACACCACCCCATGCCATTCAATTCTAAAAAAACTGATGAAAAATTTACTCTTAACCCTGCTCTCTCTGCTTCTGTTGGTTGCCTGCGCTCGTCAGGCGGCACAGCAGTCAGAACAGAACCGCGAAAGGCCCCGCCGAACCGAGATCCTGTTTCTCGGTGACCGGGGCCACCACCGGCCCGCCGAACGCGTCCCGTCCCTGATGGCGGCGCTTGGCAACCGGGGTATCAATTTGACGTACACCGACAATCTGGCCGATCTGAACCCCGAGACCCTGTCCAAATACGACGGGCTGCTGATCTACGCCAACTGGGATAGCCTGCCGCCCGCGCAGGAAAAGGCGCTGCTGGATTACGTCGCCTCGGGCAAAGGTCTCATTCCGGTACACTGTGCCTCTTTCTGTTTCCGGAATTCGGAGGAATACGTGAAAATGGTCGGCGGACAGTTCTGGCGGCACCGCATGGATACCATCCAGCCGGTCTTCAAACAGACGGATCATCCGGTCATGATGGGCGTGCAGAAGTTCAAGGTGTACGACGAAACGTACCTGCACAGCAAACTTCAGCCCGACAACAACGTCCTGACCGAACGCGAAATCCGGGCCGACCAGGCTAAAGACAAGCCCGGTCAGTCGGTGGAACCCTACACCTGGACGCGTTCCTACGGCAAAGGCCGCGTTTTCTACACGGCTTACGGGCATGACGAGCGGACCTGGGACAATCCCGGTTTCCAGAAATTGCTCGAAAATGGCATTCTGTGGGCGGTCGGCGACCAGGTGAAAGCCCTGCACGACGGGCTGAACCCGCAGCCGTTTGCCTTCCGCGAAGCGAACCTGCCGAACTACGAAAAGCGCCCGGGACCGCAGCAGCAACAGCTGGCCCTGTCGCCCGAAGAGTCCATGAAGCACATCCAGGTGCCGGTCGATTTCAACCTTGACCTGTACGCCAGCGAACCGAACGTGATGCACCCCATCGCCATGACCTGGGACGAGCGCGGACGGCTTTATGTGCTGATTACCAGAGATTACCCTAACGAACGCAAGGAAACCGGCGGCAGCGACTACATCCTGCTTTGCGAAGACACCAACAAAGACGGTAAGGCCGACAAGTTTACCCGCTGGGCGGAGGGCCTGAGCATCCCGACCGGCATGGTGGCTTACAACGGCGGACTGATCGTCTCGCAGGCGCCGCACATGCTGTACCTCCGTGATGCGAACGGGGACGATAAGGCGGACGAGCGGAAAGTGCTCTTCACCGGCTTCGGTACGTACGACACCCATGCCGGGCCGAGCAATCTGCATTACGGCTTCGACAACTGGATCTGGGGCAGCGTGGGCTATTCCGGCTTCCGGGGCAAAGTGGGTGCCGACTCGGTGAAGTTCGGACAGGGTTTCTTCCGGTTCCGGCCCGACGGCTCGCAGCTTGAGTTTGTGACGGCGACTTCGAACAACACCTGGGGTTTTGCTTTTAACGAAACCGGCGACGTTTTCGGCTCCACGGCCAACAACTCCCACGGCTGGTACATGGCGATTCCGAACCGGAACTTCCTGTCGGCGACCGGCCGGCCCGATGCGGCGGTGGACAACGGCAGCCGGAGCACCGACTCCCACAAGGACATGAAGCCCATCACGGGCAAGGTGCGGCAGGTAGACGTGTTCGGCGGCTTCACGGCGGCGGCGGGCCACAATTTCTACACGGCGCGGGCTTTCCCCAAACCGTACTGGAACCGCGTGGCTTTCGTCTGCGAACCGACGGGCCATATCGTGCACCAGAACGTGATGGAAAAACGGGGCACAAACTACGAAGATACCGAACTGGTGCCGGGCTCAGGGTTCAACCTGCTGGCGGGCGCCGACGAATGGGTGTCGCCCGTATTTGCCGAAGTGGGACCCGACGGGGCCGTCTGGGTCGCCGACTGGTACAGCTTCATCATCCAGCATAACCCGACGCCGAAAGGGGCCAAAAACGGCTCCGGCAACGCCTACGAAACGGATTTGCGGGATTTTACCCACGGCCGGATTTACCGGGTTTCGTACAAAAAAGCCCCGGCTTACCAGCCACTGAGCCTGAGCAAGGACCGCCCGCAGGAACTCGTGGCGGCCCTGAAAAACAACAATATGTTCTGGCGGCAAACGGCCCAGCGCCTGCTGGTCGAGCGGGGTCAGAAAGACGTGGTGCCGCAACTTGTGGAACTGGTCAAAGACAAATCCGTCGATGAAATCGGCATCAATCCGGCGGCGATCCACGCCCTCTGGACCCTGCAGGGTCTGGGCGTCGAACTAAGCCCGGAAGTGGTGACCGCCGGTCTGACGCACCCCTGCGCCGGTGTCCGGAAGACTACCGTTCAGGTGATGCCGCGCACGGCCGCATCCGTCGAGCCCCTGTTGTCGCAGAAAATGCTGGAAGACAAGGAGCCGGTGGTGGTGCTCAACAGCCTGCTGGCCCTAACCGAAATGCCGCTGACTCCGGCTTCCGAAAAGGCCCTGCTGGCCCGTTTCGAGAACGCCAAGGAAGTAGACGACCGCTGGATGCCCGACGCCTTCGCTGTGGTGCTGAACAGCCACGGCGGTAAACTGCGGCGCTCTTATCTGGCTCAGGTAGCGCAGAAAGGCTCGTCGGAGCAGATGGCCGGCACCAACGGCCACCACGACCATGCGGCCATGTCGGCGGGAACCAACAGCAAAGCGACCGAGGCGACCGCTTCTTTCAGCGGTGACAAACCGGACCTGGCCATCACAGGTATCCGGATGGAACCGGCCAAACCGGCGTTGCGCGAAAACGTCCGGCTGGTCGTGGACATCCAGAACCGGGGCGGGGCAGCCCTACCCGCGGGAACCGTGGTGCCGATGAACATGCGGATTCAGGGCGAAGGCCGTCTGGTGAACCTGACGAGTGTGCAGTTTACCAAAGGACTCGCTTCGGGCGAAAAAGGCTCCATCGAGCAGGGCAACAACGGCCCCTGGGTCGGCCCACTGTCCTTCGGCTCTGACCAGCCCGGCACGTTCACCATTTCGGCGGTTCTGGACCGCGAAAACGGCATTGCCGAGTCCAACGAAAACAACAATTCGTTTACGACGAAACTGGTCTACGAGATGCCGAAGAACCTGACGGCCTATGCGCTGGAGCGGGCCATCCGTTCGTACGTAGCCGTTCAGCCGGTAGACTCCGCCGTGGCGATGCTCCGGCTGGCCGGGAAGCTTGCTCCGGAATACGGCAAAGCCCTGACCAAAGGCGTGCTCGACGGCTGGAATCCGCGCCGGAGGGCTACCGTTGCCGAGGCCGACAAGGCGTTCGTCGCCAGCCTGACCCAGTCGCTGCCGGACGACAGCCGCGAACGGATGAGCCGTCTGCTGCCCGCCTGGGGCGTTCAGTCGCTGGAAAAGGAAGACCCGAACGTGCAGGTGATTCGCATCAAAGCGGTCCGGGAGGCGATGCAGTTCGACAAGAAGGAGTTTTCGGTAACGGCCGGGAAGCCGGTGGAAATCATCCTCGAAAACCCGGATGCCATGCAGCATAACCTCGTGATCGGGCAGCCGGGTACGACAAACGTCATCGGGGCGGCGGCCGACAAGATGATCACGGCGAAAGACGGAGCCGAGAAGAATTATGTTCCGGCCATTCCGCAGGTGGTAGCGGCTTCCCCGCTGGTCAACCCCGACCAGACGTACCGCCTGAAGTTTATAGCCCCGGCCAAACCCGGCGATTACCCCTTCGTTTGTACCTTTCCCGGCCACTGGCGGCTGATGAACGGCGTAATGAAGGTCGTTGCCGAAACGAAAGGAACGGCGGCGAGGTAAGGAACGCTGATAACGCAGATGGGGCAGATTTACGCAGAGAAAATTTGTGTAAATCTGCCCCATCTGCGTTATCAGCGTTCTCTTGTTTTCACCGCTTGGCGACCCGGTTGTGCGACACGGCCCGCTGCCGACTGGACCTAAAGCGGGCATCATCGACGGCCGAAAGCGTCCGGTGTTTCGTGGCCCGGCCCTGCACCCGCTCCCGCCAGCGTCGCCACGAAGCCGGTTTCAGCTCCCGACGCATCAGGGCGATTACTTCCGCCTCCGTCAACCCAAACTGGGCTTCAATGGCGTCGAACGGCGTGCGGTCTTCCCAGGCCATTTCGATGATGCGGTCAACGTCGGAGTCGGTCAGTTTGCGTTCGGATTGTTTCGAGTTCATACGTCCGCAACCACCCGATGAACGGAGAAGTTTTTGAAAACCCGTGTTCAACCAAAAAAACGGTTTCGTTCGGCCAGCCGGATGGCTTCCAGGCGGCTGTGGACGTGTAGTTTCTGGTAGCAATTCTCGATATGTTTCCGAACGGTAGCGGGGCTGATAAACAGCCGGTCGCCAATCTGCGCTGGACTGAGACCCTCTACCAGCAGTTCCAGAATTTCCTCTTCCCGATTGGTGAGGTCGTAGGCTTTCAGCGGCAGGCAGGTTTCCAGCCTTCGGGGACCCGGCCCGTCCTCAATCCTCTGGCGGCGGAGGAGTTCCAGCGTTTTCAGAGCAATTCCCGGCGACATCGGGGCACCGCCATCGAGCACCTCTTCAATCGCCTGCACAAGCCGGTACGGGCGCTCATCCTTCAGCAAATACCCCGACGCTCCGGCTTTGATGGCCTCAAACAGTTTGTCATCCCGGTCAAATACGGTGAGCATAATAACCTTGCAGCCCGGTAGCTCGGTCCGGACAGCTGCCGTGGCGGCAATTCCGTCCATAATTGGCATTTCGATGTCCATCAGAATCACCTGCGGCCGATGCTGCCGCGCGAGGCTCACCGCCGACGCACCGTCTGTGGCCGTAAACAGAAGTTCTACTTCCGAAAACGCCCGCAGGTTTGTACCAATGGAGCGAAGCAGCGAGGAATTGTCATCAACTAGGGCAATCGGAATGGCCATGATGGGGCAAAAAACAGGGTGAAAAGCAAAGTTGAAACTTGTTTTGTCCGAAACCTATACGGTGGTTGCCGTATTCTGGGCAGCTTTGGTTTCAGGAACAGGAATCGTTACGCGCACTTGGCTGCCTTGCCCGGGTATCGATTGAATGGTAGCCTGGCCGCCTAGCTCCCGGGCGCGGTGTTCCATGTTCAGCAGGCCGTAATGGGGCCGACCGGCGGGGAGATTATCCGGAACAAAGCCGCATCCATTATCCACCACATCAAGTGTCAATTGGCCGGTTTCCGGATGCAGCTGACAGGTAACCACAATCCGGCCGGCCCGGGCGTGTTTTAAGGCATTATGAGTCGCCTCCTGCAAAATGCGAAACAGGTTGAGCGCCTGAATCGCTGAAAGGGGAGTCCGGAAAGGGCCATCAACCCGGAGTGTCAGTTCGCAGCCTTCGGCCACATCGCGTAACCGGTTCAGATACTGCTGAAACTTAATTTTCAATTCGGACAGCGGCACGGTTTCCTGATGGATGGCCCAGATCGTATCGCGCAGGCTCTGGATAGCGTCACGGGCGTAGTCGCTGACGGGCGTGACCCGCTTTTCGAGTTTGGGATCGGTCGAGTCGTGTACCAGGTGATCCAGCGAAGTGGCGATCAACGATAGTTGGGAGCCTACATGGTCGTGGAGGTCGCGGGCGATGCGTTCCTTTTCCTGTTTGAGGCGGAGTTGTGCCTCCAGGGCCTCGAGCGCCTGTTGCTGCAACTGAAGTTGTGCCTGAGCGGCCCGCTGCTGCTGCCGGTAGGTTTCTTCGGTCAGCCGCTGTCGGTCGTCGGCAAGGCGTTTGTACCGAAACCCCAGTCCGATGCTGAGAATGACCAGTTCGGTAACCAGCGAGAGGGCGGTGCCTTCCGAGCGGAGCAACAGGTGGTCCGGGACAAGTGCGTAGTTGCGCAGAATGCCCAGAACGCTGTGCAGGAAGAGCGGGGCCACACTGAGCAGGTAGGTTCGGGCAGGGTCGGACCAGAAAGGTGGGCGGGGGCGTTGGCCGGGGTCAAAGGCAGTCCAGAGCACCAGGCCGTAGGCCGAAACCACCGAAACGAGGTAGCAGAAGCTGAACATGGGCGCGGCCCAGGTCAGGTGCCGGAGATAAACGTCTTCGAACCAGCGGCCCGTCAGCAGTAGCCCCAAGTCGTAAAGAGCGGCCCCCAAAGCAAACCAGAAGACCCGCCGGACGCTCGCCCGGTTCCAGACGGGCAGTAGCACATACTGTCGGATAAACAGGAGTGTGGCCACCACCGTGACGTAATTGCAGGCGTGCCGCAGGTTGCGGGCCGAAAGCAGGCCATAATCGGTCCAGTCCAGCCATTCCAGCCAAAGACCTTCGCGGGCCGTCAGAAAAAGCAGCGTAGTCAGGCCGTAGAACCCATACAGCGCATAAACCCGTTCGCGGAGGATCAGCCAAAGGCCACCACTGAGGCACACAATCCAGCCAAACATGCCGATAATCCAGCCCCAGAACACCTGCTCACGGTGATCGTGAACCCAGAAGTCGTGCAGTGTCCAGAGCCGAATCGGAACGATTAGCGGCTGACCGAGTGCCAGCGCCCGCACGTAGACCGTTCGGGTTTCGTGCGGTTCGAGGTCCATGCGCTGGAGCGGGTTTCGGTGAAAAAATGGCCGGTGGAGGGGCAGCACCGACCAGCCAAGAGAGGTAGCCTGACCGGACGAAGTGCCGAAGAACCGCAGGGAATCAATGAACGGATTGTCGATTTCCAGCATCAGGGAAACGCGGTGCGAGGTCGGATTGGCGACCACAAAACGCAGCCAGTACGGAAAACGGCTGCTGCCCAACTGCACAATCGGGGTCCGGACCGGCCGAAACCGCCCAGAAGTCTGCCGGACATCTGCCAGACTTAGCCGATGCGAAGAATCCGGCAGGAAATAGACCCGTCCCTGCGCCTCAAACTGGCCGTTGCCCGGCAGCGAACGGGCGGGGCCGGAACGCCCGGCGGCGGACAGAACCGCTGCCAGCAGGAACAACGGAATAAGAAAAAAAGGCATGGCTACAAAACGGATTGACAATTCTAGGGACAAATGATGGGATTTTCAATGAACAGCCGCAGAAGCGAGCCGAAAACCGGCAGGAAAGGTGACACGTACGAAAATACGACAACCGCCGTATGGCGCACCTGCCCGCAAAAGAAGAGCTTTGTCAGAACAAAAGACCAACTATTCTCTATCACGAACGCATGGGCATTACCTTACTCACGCTCGGTCTACTGCTGCTGGCGCTGGGCTATTACCTCCACCGCCGGGGGCAGCATTGGATGGCCACCGCCCAAACAGCCACCGGCCAGATTATGGAACTTCAGGAAAAAGAATCAACCGATAGTGAAGGCGATATCACCGTACTGCACTACCCGGTAGTCCGGTTTCAGTATGGAAACCAATGGGTTGAATTCCGAAACGCCCTCAACGTCAATCCTGCCCGGTTTCCGGTTGGCACTACGACCACCGTCTGGTACAATCCGCAACGCCCGGAAGATGCCCGTGTCGATGCCAGGAGCGGGAACCTCGTCGGGCCGCTGACGTGCGCCGTAATGGGCTTGCTGCTGATTGGTTTGAGCACCATCGACCTGTTTTCGTTATGAGCCTGTATCGACAAAAACTTATGACCTGGCTGCTGCTTGGCCTGTTGGGCAGAATCGGGTCAGTGAGTGCTCAATCCCTGACCATTGCACAACTCGAAGCCGAATGGGACCGCTATGCCAGCAAGGATGCGTTTTACACCAAATACAAGGGCCAGACGCTTGAGGTGACGGGACACCTGGACATTATCAGTACCGACCGGGATTACTCAACGAATCAGGAGTTCAAACTGCTGGAACTGGTGGTGAACGAAAAGTCCGTGCTGAACCGGAAGATTACGCTCGATGTACGCTTCCCGACCAACAGTGTGGACGCGGCAGCCCTGGATCGACTAGCCAAAGGACAGCCCCTGACGGTCCGGGGTACGGTGAATTCCTTCGTCCTGAGTGGATCGCTGCGCATGCGGATGAACGGTAGCCAGTACCGCCTGTCCGGAGCCCCGGCACCCGAACCAATGCCTCAGACCAAAGCTGCCCCGGCCGATCCGCCCCTTGGTACCTACAGCGTGTACCAGTCTGACGGCCGGCGTTTCAAATTTCAGTATGAATTCAGGCTACTGGACCGCAATCGCTACCAGCTATACGACAAAGTGGGAACGTACCGCTACAATCCGGCCACCAAAGTGCTGCGCTTTATTACCGGCAGCCTCACCGCTTTCACCGGGCTGTATTATACCAAAGGCCGGAACAACGACGAGGGCAAACCAGCCATCGCCCTGAGCTGGGATGGCCAGGTTCCGGATCTCGCCAATGCGTTTGGGGCCGATCTGCAGTATGCCTACTTCAACATTCCCTGACTACCTGCGTGTCCGTTTTTTTATCCCAACTAGATCGCCTTATGAAAAAAGTTCTGTTATCGTGTATGCTGCTGGTCGGCGGCTTGCTGCCGGGGTTCTGCCAGACCAAGGAAGGAACAATTCAGTTAAGTTACTACGTGGCCTTTGGGCGACACCCGAATGCGGCTGAGTTGAGCTACTGGATGAGTCAGCCCGACCAGAATCTGGTCCAGCGGGTCGAAGGACACCGAAACTTTCTACGGCAGTCGGCGGAGGAAGCCTATCAGGCCATTGCTCGTTCGTACATCAGCGCCTACGGCGTCGGCACTTCTGACGACCAGATAAGGAACCATCTGAAAGACCGCCCGACGTTTAGCGAGATGATGGATCGCCACGTTTCGTACATGCGGGGCCGCGACCGGAGCGGGCTGGTGACCAACGCATTCCAGAAGGTATATGGCCGGGCGGCGTCAGCGGCCGAAATTCAGTACTGGCAGGGTGTGGGGGATATTACGTACGACCAACTGGTGGCCCGGCTGGAAACAAACAGACGCCTGGGACGGGGCACGCGGGAGAATAACGTCCTTTCGAATCAGAATCTGGGTCCGGTGACGACCTCGTTGCTGAGTCCGGGATTGGCCAGTCAGCTTCGTTCGGTGACGGGCGGCAACGTGATCGCATCCGGAAGCGGCAACGTAATTGCGTCCGGGAGTGGCAATGTGATTGCTTCCGGAAGCGGGAACGTGATCGCATCCGGAAGCGGCAACCTCCAGCCCGTGAAGATGAATTAACGATTCCGGTTCATAAACGTAAAAAGGGACGCCCCGAGAGGCGTCCCTTTTTTTATTACTGCTTCTCTTTTTCCTCTTTCAACGTAGCCAGGAAGCTGACCACATCGCGGATTTCCCGCTTCGACAGCAGATACTTCATGTCGGGCATACTCGACGGCTGGCCCTGCTCCCCGAAGCCCGGCGCAATGCGGGCGCTCGGATTGATGACCGCTTCGAGCAGCTGCTCCCGCGACAGTCGGCTGGCTACTCCGTTGAGGCGCGGTCCGGCGTTGCCGCCCAGATCGTCGTACGAGTGGCAGCGGATACACTGCGCCGTTTGATGGCGGAAGAAGATGCGCCGTCCGACCGCGACATCCCCGCCGGAAAGCGCGCCTTTGTACGAAGCCAGCGCCGCGTCCGGCGACAGTTTGCCCATGATGGTCTTGTAACGGGCTTTCAACTGCGGCGATTTGCTGTTTTCTACGGCTTCTTCCAGTTCCAGACCGATTTCGGTCGGCAGCGTTCCGGCCGAAAGCTTGCCCAGCAGGTCGTCCAGCACTTTCTGCGTATTGGCGACCGGCAGTTTGCCCAGCGTCACCAGCGCCGCCTGCTTTTCCTCGGTCGTGCGGGTGTTGATCACGTTTGTCAGCAGAGTCACCATGGCGGGTTTCGGCATGCTGGTCTTGCTGATGAGGTCCAGTCCGGCAACGCGCACGCTTTTTTCGTTATCCGAAAGCGCCTGTTCGATTGCTTTCCCAATCTGGGGATTGTTCAGCGCGACCAGCGTCCGTAGCGCCTCGGCCCGGATGGTCGGGTCCTGGTCGGCTTTCAGGCGGTCGAACAGCGGTCCAGACGCCTGAGTAAGTCCCAGTTTCTGAATCGCTCTTACGGCGCTCATCCGCAGGGGCTGTTCGCTGGCGGTGAGCAACTGGGTGTACATCGCGGCGGATTTTGTCCGGACGGCCACCGGGTCACGGGTAACGACGCCCCGGTACCGGCCATCTACGCGGTCCATGACCGAGGGTGAGGACCAGGTGCTCAGAGCATCCATCGCCTCGGCCCGCATCAGGACCGGAGCACCTTCTTTGGCGGCGTAATCGATCAGGTTCTGCATGGCCTGCGGCGTTCCGACGCGCAGGTTGGCGTTGATGGCCCGGCGAATCAGCGGTTCATTCTGGAATGAAGTGCTCGTCAGCAGATTCCCCAGGGCGGGCAGCGCCGCCGGAATCGAGAGGTCGTCGTTGATGCCCCGGGCGGCTTCCGTCACCACAAATTCGTCCTTGTCGTTCAGGAATGCAGCTATGCCCGGGTTGTTCATCCGGCGCAGGGCCACCACCGCGGCGATGCGCAGGGCTTTCGACGGGCTTTTGGCGAGTGCCAATACGGGTTCCGCTTTTCCGATCCGGGCCAGCGCCAGGCTTCCGGCATGACGCAGATACACGTCCTCGTCGTTGGCCGCTTCCAGCATGGCAATAATGGGCTGAACGGCCGGTTCATAGGCAATGCGGCCGAGGGCCTCGGCGGCGAAGAAACGGGCACGGGGCGTACTGTCTTTCAAAAGCGGCATCAGCGCGGCTCCGGCTTCTTTGTGCCTGATGTCGCCGAGCCATTTGGCGGCCTGGGCCCGGATTTCCGCATCGCTGTCGGTCAGCAGGGGCAGCAGGGCCTGCGCATATTTCTGGTCCTGACGGGCCAGCTGGCTCAGTCCCCAGATTCCGTGAACGCGGGCCAGCTGGTGGTCGGTCTGCTTGATGGCGGCGGTGAAAATCGCCGAGCCTTTGGCACCCCGTTTGGCGAGCTCAAACTGGGCTTTCTGGCGGACGCGCATATCGGCATTCCGCAGGTGGTTGCCCAGTTCGGCCTCGGCCAGCTTGGTGAAGTCCGCCGCCAGCAGTTGCTGGGTCAGCCGGCGCTCGGCCGAGTTGGCCCCGTCCTTATCGTCGAGTTTCCAGACGCGGCCGTAGTTTTTGGCATCCCAGCCGTTGATCCAGTCGGCCACGTACATGCTGCCGTCCGGGCCCCAGTCGGTGCCCGTCGCCAGAACGCCGCCCATGATCCGCTTGGTTTCGCCCAGTTCAAAACCGGCCCCTTTGGGCTTGAGCTTGAAAGCATGGATACCGGACCGGGCCGGGCTGCCGACGAATTCGCCGACGAAGAACGTGTTCTTGTATTTCGGACTCAGGGCCGTTCCCGGATTGTAGAGGAAGCCCGTGGGACCGCTGACAAAGTTGGCCAGCGTCGGCGTGATGTAGGCCGCCTGTCCTTCAAAACGGGGTTTGTACATGCCCTCGTCCATCCAGACCTTGTACGTGTTGTTTTTCGGGTCGCGGTATTTGCCGTACTGCCAGTTGCTGCGCCAGCCCGTGTCCGAGCCGTTGACGATGTACACCAGGCGTTCGCGTTCGCCGGGGTGGTCGCCGTCGTTATCTTCGCTGATCAGGTTGCCGTATTCGTCAAAAACAAATTCGTGCGTGTTCCGGACGCCGTAGGCAAACACTTCGAAATCAGACCCGTCGGGGTTGGAGCGGACAATCACGCCGCTGTTGGGGTGTTCCCACTTTTTCCCGTCCGGCCCTTTTCCGTTGAAGCCGATGTCGCCGATCTGCCAGTACACCTTGCCGTCCGGACCCATTTTGATGCTGGACATGCCGTGGCCGCCAAAGCCGATGTGAACGCCGTATCCGTGCGAAATGGAGGTTTTCTGATCCGGAATTCCGTCGCCGTTCTTGTCCTGCATCCGCCACAGATCCGGTCCGACGGCCACGTACAGATCGTTGCCGTTGGCCAGCACGCCGCCGGCCACGTCGGTGACTTCGTCGTTAAAATCTTCGACCACCAGCCGGGAAACGTCCGCTACGCCGTCGTTGTTGCTGTCTTCGACCCGGTACACCTGCTCTTTCTCAACGGTCATGTCCCGCCAGTCGTGCGAGCCGTCGCCGTTGAGGTCGGCCAGCCATTCATTTTTCTTGCTGTTCTGCGGCGAGAGAACCCGGCGGAGGAATGCCCGTTTTTCTTCGATGGTCTGAAGCCGCTGGGATTCGATCTCCCAATCCTGGTGGCCGCGAATATCGAATTCCGAGTTTTTCTGACGGTTGGTTCGGGTGTAGTACAGTCGGCCCAGATCGTCCACGTTAATGGCAATCGGGTCGGCAACCAGTGAATCCACGCCCCACAGTTTGAGGGTCAGCCCCTCGGCCAGTTCCGGCTTGACGGTAGCTTCTATGGTTTTGGCCAGGCGGGCGGCCTCTTCGGGGACCAGCCGTTTCAGCCGTTTGCCGATAGGGTCATCTTTAAACCCGACCAGCCCGATAACCGGCCCCGCAGCCAGGGCCGCGAGCAGGAGAAATTTTTGGGAAGTGGAAGAACGGAAAAGCGGTTTTTTCATGCCTTTGTCAGTCATTATCGCAATTGTTGCGAATACCTTTACAAAGACAAAAATCGGCAAAAAATACCTTAAATCAGGCTCATTAAACCGGTTTTCAGGAAGATTTCTGCCACCGGACGGCCGGGTGCGCCGCCAGGATGCCCGGTTTGACAAGGTCTTTCCGTAAGTACAGCCGCGTGTCGTCCACCAGACCCACGTAGGCGTAGTGTTTTCGGATGTAAGCGCCCAGTTCGGGCATGATGACCTCGTGGCCAAACTGCTTCCGGTCGTTGAACCACATGCTGTTGGGGCCGGTGACGTCAATGAACAAAACCGGTTTGGACCGGCTCATGTCCCTCATCAGCCGCCGCCGGTAGGAGTGAAGCACATTCGGACTGCCGAAAATGCAGCGGATGGTGTTGCCGTCGTTGACGCCCTGGCGGCACTGCGTTTCGACGTAATATTTGGGCATCCAGCCCCAGATCACGATAGGCTGGCCCGGCGAAGCGAACGTCAGAATGGCTTTCGAAACGGGCTTTTGCTGGATCAGATGCTGGGCGGCGCCAAAGTTGTTTTTGGGATAACGCATGCCAACGGCGGTGGCGGCAACGGCCAGTGAACTCACCATCAGCAGCAGGCAGAAAGCCGCCGAGGGAGCGGTCTGCGGACGCCGGAAAACGGGCAGCAGCAGGGTCAGGGGAAAAATCATCAGCAAAAGGTAGTGCTGGTACTCGGTTCCCGGCCGGATAATCGAATAGGCGCTCACCAGCAGCAGGCTTGCCATTAGGGCAACTGCCTGCCAGTGAATTTTCTCCTTTTTCCGGATCACCTGAAGCAGTCCCACCAGCACGATGGCCAGAATCGACAGGAGGTAGGCCGCGTATTCCGGCTGCCGGAGCAAAAAGGCGGGAAACCGGGCCAGGGACTGGAGAAACGTGGTGTGAGCGGCGTACTGCGAGTTGGCTATCAGGTAGAAAAACAGCATTTCCTTCAGCAGCCCAGTGCCGATGAGAAGTCCAAACGCCAGCGCCGGAAAGGCTAGTCCGCCCGCCACCAGGGCGCTCACATGGCGGCCGCGCCGGGGCTGAAACAGGGCGAATAAAAAGCCGACCGCCGCCGTGAGCAGCGCCACCGGAACCGCCTGAAGCTTGGCAAACGGCACCATGCCGGTCAGCAGGCCAACGCCGGCCAGCAAACGTGCCGAGGGTTGGCGGTAGAACCGGGTGAGCAGCAGCCAGGCCGCCGCCAGCAGCCCCAGCGACAGATGCTCGCTGGAATAATGGATGAAATCGAAGTGCTGCGTCGAGGCCAGCAGGGCCAGGGCGGGCAGCAGCGCAAACCGGGCGGTACGGTTGTCGTATACGTTTCGAACGGCCAGAAAAACCATCAGCCAGGCCCCTCCGGCGAGCAGCACCCCGGTCAGGTGGGCCGTCAGGTAATCGATGGGCAAACCGAACCAGCCCGGCCAGACCAGCGCATAGGTGTTCAGCGGACCGGAGGTCGCCTCGTCGGTCGAACGCCAGTACACCGGGTCGTGCAGCAGCGAAATGGCGCCGGCAATGATCTGGCTCTCGTCCGGATTCAGTTCGGCGTTATACAGAATCACCGGCAGCCGCATAAAAAACAGCAGTCCGAGCGCAAGCGTCAGGTAGACCAGGGTATGAACCCGCTTCGACCACGCAGCCCAGCCGACGCAGAGCAGCCAGACGCCCCCGATGGTAAAAAAAACAACCGGATTCAGAATAAAAAATAAGAAGTGAATCATCTTGCTACCATAAGAGTCACATAGAACCATTCCCGGCAGACGCACCACGCCCGCTTGTCCTTCCACAAAGAACGGCACAAAAGGCCGGCCTAGTGTGATGTCAGTCAATTTCCCAGGTGTCGAAAAAAGGAAGCACCGTCGGCGGAATAAAGTAAAGCTCGCCGTCCACGGCAACGAACTCTTTCTGAATCAACGTCTTGAGTTGCGGCAGAATTTCCCGATCGGGGTAATAGCACTGGGCGGCAAGTTGGGCAAAAGTGGCTTTATGGTCCGGCTGGGCGTAAAGTTTCCGGAGTACGTAACTTTCGATTTGCGAGAAGCTGACCGACATAAAACAGGCAGGTAATTTCGTTCCCTAAATTAACGCAGGCGAGTGGCGTTCAGAATGGTGCTTTGTTATATATTTCACCGATTTTTATCATTGACTTCACCTATTCACGCACTAAAAAATCATCTTACCATGCAGATCAAACGCAGCGCCTCGGCCCATTGGGAAGGCTCCGGCAAAGACGGAAAAGGAACGCTTTCGTCGGCCAGCACGGTGCTGAACGAAACCCAGTATTCTTTTAACACCCGCTTTGCCGACGGCGTCGGCACGAACCCGGAGGAACTGGTCGCGGCCGCGCATGCAGGCTGTTTTTCCATGAAACTGGCCTTCAACATCCAGGGGGCAGGCTTCACGGCGGATTCGCTGGATACCCAGTGTGTCGTCACGCTCGATACCGAGAGCGGAAGCATCAGCGGCTCTTACCTGACCGTGCGGGCGGTGGTCCCGGGCCTCGAAAAAGCGCAGTTTGATGAGCTGGTGGCCGATGCCGAGAAAAACTGCCCCATTTCGAAGCTGTTCAATACCAAAATCACGGTAGACGCCACCCTGGCGTAGATTTGTGCGGGAGGAAAACGGGTTTTCCTCTCGTTCAATTGGCAACAAAACTTGGTTTCTGCAATTCAATCCCTATATTTGCAGTCCAAACAGAGAGGTGTCCGAGTGGTTGAAGGAGCACGCCTGGAAAGTGTGTATACGTCTAAAGCGTATCGAGGGTTCGAATCCCTTCCTCTCTGCCATTTACGTGCTGTTTTGACCGAAAACTAAAAGAGCCAGGAGTTTGAAGACCGCGACGAGCGGTTTTTTTTATGCCTTTTTTTCTCATTTCCGGCAAAAAATCAACGGATATTTATCCTTTTTGCAGAGGTACTTTGGGGCGGCTTTCGCGGGCAAACAGCAAAATTAAAGGCATAAAAAAACCACCTCGAAAGGTGGTTTGCGGGTTAAAATCCGGGTGAATTATTCGGCCGAATCCACGCTTGCCGAACGAGGTTTGCGACCGCGTTTTTTCGGTTCTCCCTCGCGCTTTTCGCGCTCAACCTGACCGGCCAGTTTCAGTTCAAGGCCGGAAACCCCGTTTCCAAAGGAGAAAGGAGTAACGGCAAAAGTAAACAGCGTTGTCGTGTAATCCAGATTCAGACTTTTCAGAATTCCGTGCAGGGGAACGGTGAAACTGCGGC
This sequence comes from Tellurirhabdus rosea, assembly GCF_026278345.1. Taxonomy (NCBI): domain Bacteria; kingdom Pseudomonadati; phylum Bacteroidota; class Cytophagia; order Cytophagales; family Spirosomataceae; genus Larkinella; species Larkinella roseola. The sequence continues at coordinate 132,467 of NZ_CP111085.1, read as the reverse complement.
CCGTTTTTACAAATTTAAACGTATCATCGCCTTGTGTGTCAGCCGGAACGAGGTACAAAGATTTTACTTTTCTTTTGCCTTCTTCCATACCAATCCGATAGTCCGTATTCTCATCAGTCATTCCGAGTTGTTCGGCAGTACTTAACGGGAAAACCAGGCGCCCGGTCAGCGAAATTGAACAGGTAAGCGGCTCTTCTTTTTTACTGACTTTCTGCGTTTTCTCCACATTCTCGTTCGGAGAGAAAAAGCGAAGTTTCCGTTCTTTCATAAAATTAAATTTAAAAACTGGTTATTGTTATTGAATGATTGATGCAAATCTATTGAAATAGAAATAAGAATTACAATCCTTTAAAATAAAATTGATTTCTCTCCGAAAAAAAGAGTATCCGCTCATAGGGGGAATGGACCGTTCACGTGTCATAGCGTAGAAAGTAGGGTTCAAACCAAAAAGAAGTGTAGATTTGCGCTCGTAAAAACCGATATTCTCCGGTGCAAATCTCAGAACAGGACGTACTAACCGCTATCCGGCAGGGCGACGAAAAAACGTTTGAACAGGTGTTCAGACAGTTTTACAATGCGCTTTGTCAATACGCCTATACGTACGTGAAAGACTGGGACGATGCCGAAGAAACGGTGCAGGCCGTGTTTTTAACGGTCTGGGAAAAGCGGGAAACGCTGGATATTCAGGTTTCGTTAAAATCGTACCTGTACCGGGCGGTACATAACCGATGTCTCAACCGCATCCGGCATGCGGCCGTACAGGCCGAATACCAGCAGCAGGCTTCGGTCGAGTTGCAGATGCAGTCGGCCGAAGCACCCAGCCAGACCCTGATTGCCGATGAATTGTCGGTGCACTTGCAGAACGCCATTCAGAAATTGCCGACCCAGTGCCGGATTATTTTTGAAATGAGTCGTTTTGAAGAGTTGAAATACGGAGAAATTGCGGAACGACTTGGTTTATCCATCAAAACGGTGGAAAATCAGATCGGAAAAGCATTGCGCATATTACGGACGGAACTGGCTGATTATTTGCCGCTTCTGTTGATTGAATTTAGCTTTTTAGGGTTAATGTAACCCGGATTATAATTAGTAAAAGCCTGACCGAAAGGTTTACCTTACTATGGCCGAACAGCCCGAAAACCGGATGAACGACGACCTGCTTGGAAAATTCCTGGCGGGCGAAACCGATTCGCAGGAATCGGCAGCGGTTCGTCGCGGGCTTTCGGAAAACGAAACCGATCGGGCCGAATACGAACGGTTCAGCCGGATCTGGGAGGCCGCCTCGTCGGTCAAATCCGCTCCCCAGCCGCCCGCACCGGTGGATACGGATGCCGCCTGGCTAAAGCTGAAAGGAAAAATGGCTGCGTTGCCCGAAGCCGCCCGCCCCGCCACGGAGGCGGCACCCGCCGAAACGGTGGTCCGGCCGATGCCGGCTTCCCGCCCCGCTCCCGGCTGGCGGACCTACTGGCGCGTAGCGGCGGCGGTCGTGCTGCTGCTGGGTATCGGGTGGACGGTCTGGCAACGGGCCCAGCCCGAAGGCCCGCCCCCGCAACTGGCCGTCAGCAGTCGGCAGGAAACCGTCGAACGGGTTCTGCCCGACGGCAGCCGCGTGGTGCTGAACCGCAACAGCCGTCTGAGCTATCCCACCATGTTTGCCGACAGCAGCCGCGAGGTGGTGCTGAGCGGTGAAGCCTTTTTCGACGTGAAACCGGACCCGGCCCGGCCTTTCCGGATTCGGGCCAAAGGAGCCACGGTTCAGGTGCTGGGAACGTCGTTCGGCGTCCGGGCCTACGATGAGAACGTCCGCGTGACGGTCAAAACCGGGAAAGTGCAGTTTGCCGTCCGCCAACAGCGCATCGTGCTGGCCAAAAACGAACAGGCCGCCTACGACGCCTCGAAGGACACCATCCGGAAAGCACCCCGCCTCGACCCCAATGCGCTGGCGTACCAGACGGGAAAAATTACCTTTGACAACGAACGGCTGGCCGACGTCATCCGGACGCTTTCCGAAACCTACCGCGTCGAAATTAGGCTGGGCAACCCGGCGCTGGCCGATTGCCGCCTGAATTCCAGTTTTGAGTACCGCGACAGTGCGGAGTATGTGCTGAACGTTACGGCCGAATCGCTCGGTCTGCGTCTGCGCCGTGATGGAGAAAGTTTCGTACTCGAAGGAGAATCTTGCCAGTAGACGTAGGGGACACGCCCGCAACGGGTGTCTTAGACCAAACGACTAATGAACATGAATACCTTCCGAAGCCTTCTGACGGGCCTTTTTCTTCTGCTTGCGGCGTCTCTGCAGGCGGCGCCCCCCCCACTGGACCGCATCATTTCCGTCTCCATTCAGAACGAACGCCTGGGGTCGGCCCTGAACATCATCAGCCGGGCCGGTAACTTCACTTTTTCCTATAATTCCGCGCTGATCAACGAAAATACCCTGGTGTCGGTCCGGGCCAGCAACGCCGCGGTCCGGTCGGTGCTCACGCAGCTTTTCCGGGGAACGGTGACCTACAAATCGCGCGGCAACCACGTCATTCTGCTGCGGGCGGACCTCCCGGGGGAAGAACCGAAAAGCTTTATTCTGGATGGCTACATTCTGGACCGCCAAACCGGCAGCCGCATCGCCCAGGCCAGTATCTACGAAAAAACCACGCTGGCCTCGACCGTCAGCAATCCGTACGGCTATTACCGCCTGAAAATTCCCGCCGAACAGGCTTCCGTCAAACTGGAGGTTCGCAAAAAATACTACTATGGTGAATCGGTCACGGTCAACGGGCGGCGTTCCCAGTCGGTGGACATCCGGCTGGCGGCCTCGCCGCTGAAGGAGGCGCCCTCCCGGACGATGACGGTCCGGATGGTGGCCGACACGGTTCGTCCGCTCGTGGCAACGCCGCCCGTCTCGGTGACGGTCGCGACCGATACGACCATGACCACCCGGGTGACGGACTGGGAGCGAACGAAGGAGGATTTGCGCCGGAGCAAGGAGGAGTTCATGGACTGGCTGCTGACTAAGAAACAGGCGATCCACGAGGCCAACCTGAGCGGCGATACGCTTTACCGGGATTTCCAGGTTTCGCTGGTGCCGTTTGTGGGAACCAACCACACGCTGAGCGGACGGGTCATCAATCGCTACTCCTTCAACATCCTGGCGGGGTATTCGCTGGGCGTCTCCGCGCTTGAACTGGGCGGCTTCCTGAACGTGGTGCAGGGCAATGTAACCGGACTGCAGCTTTCCGGCTTTTCCAACATCGTAGCCGGAAATACGAGCGGGGTGCAGGCGGCGGGCTTCGTGAATGTGAACCGGCTGAACAACTTCGGCGTGCAGGCGGCCGGTTTTGGCAACGCGGTCGGCGGGTCGGTTGAAGGTGTGCAGGCGGCGGGCTTTTTTAATTACGTCGCTCAGAATGCCAACCGGGGCATTCAGGCCGCCGGATTCATGAACGTGGTCGGACAGGACGCTCAGGCGTTGCAGGCGGCGGGCTTTATCAACGTCGTTAAAAATCGGGTGCAGGGGCTGCAGATCGCCGGATTCGGCAACGTGGTCGGGCAGGAAATGCGGGGCTGGCAGATTGCCGGATTCCTGAATGCGGTCGGGGGGCATCTCCACGGAAACCAGATCAGCGGTTTTCTGAACGTCGCGGGAACCGTGACCGGTGGACGGCAGATCGGCCTCATCAACGTCGCCAAAGACTCCGAAAAAGCCCCGATTGGCCTGCTTAGCTTCGTCCGCGACGGCTACCTGCGCCTCGAGGCCTCGACCGACGAAGTGAACGCCGGTAACCTGACGCTGAAAACCGGGCACCGTAAGTTTTACAACATCCTGACCATCGGGACCAATTTCAACCGGCCCGGCTACACCAATCTGAGCCTGGGTTACGGACTGGGCCGCGCCTTTGACTTTGGTCGGGGCTGGATGCTCAATACGGACCTGATCGGCCTGTACCATTTCCCCCGCGACCGCCGGTACGATGACGGCCACACGCACATCCGCCTGATTCCGGCTATCGAAAGACGGCTGGCCAAAGGAATTTATCTGGCCGCCGGACCTACCTTCAACGCTTTCTTCACCACCCGTTCTACGGACAAGCCGACCACCCGGATCGACGTTCCGCTGTTCGATACGCAGTTTACCTCCCGCAACAACCGCTGGGATGGCTGGATCGGGTTTCAGGGCGCGGTGCGGATTGGTCTGTAGGCCACCCGCCAGTCGCTTCGCCGCTCTCTGATGGGGCGAAGCGACTGGCGGTCACTCATCCCATTTCTCCGCAGATCGGCTCCCCGAGGCGTTTCCGGATAACCTGCCCATCGGATTCCTGGGCCAGCACAAACATCATTTTCGTGATGGCGGCTTCCATCGTAATGTCAGCTCCACTCACCACGCCGATGCGTTCGAGGAGTTTGCTGGTCTGGTAACGGCCCTGGGTCACCCGCCCGCCGTCGCACTGGGACACGTTGAACAGCACCAGCCCGGCGTCGAGCGCCCGTTTCAGACTGTCCAGAAACCAGGGGCTGGTCGGGGCGTTTCCGGCTCCAAACGTTTCCAGCACTACGCCGCGCAGACCCGGAATGTGCAAAACGGAATCCATCACCGACTCGCTGATACCGGGGAAGAGGGGCAGCACCACCACGTTCGTGTCCATTTTTTCGTGCAGCCGCAGCGTCGCCTCCGGATGATACGGGGCAATGAACGGCGTATTGTACTCAATCCGGACCCCGGCCATGGCCAGATGCGGGTAATTTTCGGACTGAAAAGCGTTGAAATGAACGCTTTCCTTTTTCTTCGCCCGGTTGCCGCGCAGGAGCAGCGAGTTGAAGTAAATGCACACTTCGGGCACCAGCGGCTTGCCGTCCTGCTGGGCCGCCGCAATTTCCAGAGCCGTGATGAAATTCTCCCGCGCGTCGGTCCGGGCAACGCCGATGGGCAGCTGCGCTCCGGTCAGAATCACCGGCTTGTTGAGCCCTTCGAGCAGATAGCTGAGGGCCGAGGCGGTGTAGGCCATCGTATCCGTCCCGTGCAGAATCACGAAGCTGTCGTAATCCTGATAATTCTTCAGAATGATGCGGCCCAGGTCGATCCAGATCGTGGGGTGCATATCCGAGGAATCGATCAGGTGGTTGAGCGTGATGACGGTCAGTTCGAAATCCAGCCGCCGGATTTCGGGCACCCGGTCCAGAATCTGCTCAAAATCGAAAGGAATCAGCTGGTCGTTATGGCGGTCGTACACCATGCCCAGCGTCCCGCCGGTATAGATCACCAGAACGGACGAACGGGGCTGATTGGGCAGGGCCGGATTGATATGGACGGTGCGATACATGGGAATGTTGAATGATTGAATGTTGAATGATTGAATTTTGAAAGGTTGAATGGCTGTCCACCGCTATAGATGATTAGCTCTGCTGTATTTTCAGTCATTCAACATTCAAAATTCAATCATTCTACGTGCGTTAGCCGTCGTCACCGCCGCAACTTCCGCCAGGGGGCGTTGCTGGAGGTCGGCGATGCGCTGGGCGATGAGCGGAATGTAAGCGGGTTCGTTGCGTATGCCGCGGTAGGGAACGGGGGCCAGGTAAGGGGCGTCCGTCTCCAGCACGAGGTGTTCGAGGCCGATATGCGGGATTACCTTGTCGAGGCCGCCGTTTTTGAAGGTAACGACCCCGCCAATGCCGAGTTTGAAACCCATCTCCACGGCCCGCTGCGCCTCGTCCAGCGTCCCAACGAAACAGTGAAAAATGCCCGTCAGGTTGGGCAGGGCCAGTTTTTCGATCAGATCGGCGGCTTCGGCGAAAGCGTTGCGGTCGTGACCCGACCGGGTGTGCATCGATACCGGAAGCCGGTGGCGGGAGGCCCAGGCCAGCTGCGTTTTGAACGCCTCGAACTGGCGCTCCACGTGGGTCATGTCCCAGTAAAAATCCAGGCCGATTTCGCCGATCATCGGAAACGGATGCCGGTGAAGCCAGTCTTCCACGGCGGCCAGTTCGTCCTCCACGGTTTCGGTGACGTAGCAGGGATGGAGGCCCGTCATGGGCAGGCAGCGGCCGGGCAGCCGGTCGGCGAGCGCCATCAAATCGTTCATGGTTTCCCGGGCGCAGTTGGGCAGCCAGATTTGTTCAATGCCCGCCTCGTCGGCGCGGGCGACAAACGGGTCGAACTCCCCGGTAAACTGGGCGTCGTAGAAGTGTGCGTGGGTATCGATGAATGTCATTCTATTTTTAATCCCGGCAGGCGGGTTGTTTTTTGATAAAGCTGGTTAGGGCTTCGACCGGTGTTTTCGTTTTTAACCGCGGACAGCAGTTGACGATCCGAAGTCCCGGCCTTTCCAGATTACTTTCGTTGGTAACAGGAAATAAATCAGCGATAGTAACGAGCTAACCTGCACAAAAGGTTCGTATAGGGGTAACGTTCGCCAGAGATCGCGGCGGCGGATCCGGTTGAGGACGTAGGCGGCATGCAGCGTTTGCCCGATCAGTTTGCCCGTGAAAAGCCCCAGTGCCAGCGCCGGGTTCCATAGCGAGAGCAGAATGAGCAGCGGGTACCAGAGCGCCTGCGCCAGAAAAAGCAGAATGAAATACCACTGCGTCTGAAAAGCGCCCACCATCCACCGTTTTCGCTGCCGGAGCCACGAAAGCCCGTCGCGCATGGGCAGGGTAGTGGCCAGTACGCCTTCGTCGAAGCGGTGGGCAAACGTGTAACCCTGCTGTAAAACGGCGTGCAAAAGCTGGTAATCCTCCACGACCGAGAACGGCAGATGCTCGTACCCACCCGTTTTTTCGTACGCCTCCCGCCGGACCGCCATGTTGTTGCCCATCGCCGTCACCGGAATGCCCCAATCGGCAAACTGCTTGAGAATCCACTGCGCATACAGCCATTCCACCGCCTGGCACCGCTCAAAAGCCGATTGGCCGATGATCTGCGTACAACCCGTGACGATACCCACTTCCGAAGGCCCGAACGACTGGAGCATCTGGCTGACCCAGGTGGGCGCAACGGCTACGTCGGCATCCGTGAACAGCAGGAATTGCCCCTGCGCCCGTCGCGCCAGTTGCGCCAGGACGTTCGATTTGCCCGCCTGACTGCCCACCCGTTCGGTGATGTCGAACAGTCGCAGGTGGGGCCGGGTGGGTAAATAGTGCTGGACAACGGCGCTGGTCGCGTCTTCCGAACGGTCGTTGCCAATCAGGATTTCGAGGCGGTCTTTGGGATAATCGAGCCGGTCGAGGCTGTCGAGGCAGCGGCGGATATTGACTTCTTCGTTACGGGCGGCAATCAGAATGCTGACTTCAATCATGCGCCAAAGGGTAAAATCTCGAACCGGTAAGACTGTTCGGCGAAATGCTGCAGGGTTCGGGGCAGGGCGTATTCCAGGTTCCGGCGGGCTTTGAGGCTGTCGTGGAAGACCAGAATGGACCCCGGTTCGGTGTATTGAATCGTTTTGCGAAGCACCGTTTCCGGCGTCAGTTCCGGCGAAAAATCGCCCGTCAGCACGTCCCACATCACTACCTCGTGCGATTTGAGCACTTCGGTGGCCTGCGACCGGCGAATCCGGCCGTAAGGCGGCCGCATCACCCGCGTCGGAACGCCCAGTACGGCCTGACACTGCCGGAAATTGTCGAGGTAAACCGCGTCTTCCGTTTTCCAGCCGTTCAGGTGGTTGAAAGTATGGTTTCCAATCAGATGCCCCCGCTGCTTCACCTGCCCGAACACCGCCGGATTCTTCCGGACATTATCCCCAATGCAGAAAAAGGTCGCTTGGGCCCCGTACTGCGCCAGCGTTTCCAGCACAAACTCCGTTACGTCCGGAATGGGACCGTCGTCGAAAGTCAGGTAGATGACTTTATCGCGGGTCGGCAGACGCCAGCGAAACCGCGGGTACAGCGCGCGAAGCAGAAGGTTGGATTTATGTAAGAACAAAGTTGTATAAGTGAACAGTGGTTAGTGGTCGGTGAACAGGGGTTAGTGCTTCGCTAGCTTTGGATTGAGGCAGCGCACGGGCCACTGACCACTATCCACTACAAACCACTAGTTTAAATCTCGCCCCTTCCAGCGGAAGCCTTTTTTTTGCGCCGCCAGTCCGAAAAAGAGGACGTAGAACGGGTAAAAAAGCTGCGTGGGCAGGATGTAGGGCACCGCTTTTCTTTTCTGCAAAAATACCAGAACCGAACCCAAAAACAGCCATTCCGGAACATTTTTCGCCAACAGCAGCCCCAGCGCCGCCGCGCCCGACCACGCCCCGAACGCCCACCCCAGCAGGGCCGCGGGCACGACGGCGTTGGCGGCGAAAACAAACACCGCCAGCAGCGAGGGCAGGAGGCTTTCGTAAGCCCGCCATTTGCTCGCCCAGCGTTTCCGCTGGTGATAAAAGGCCGACAGCGAACGGTGCGGCCCGGTCTGCACGATGGCGTCCGGATGTTTCAGGAACCGAACCCCGTCGGGGTAACGCCGGGCAATCTTGTGCATCAGCAGCTCATCGTCGCCGGAGGCCACGTGGTCAACTCCCGTAAAGCCGCCAACTTCCGCGAAAACCCGTTTTTCGTAGGCCAGATTCGCCCCGTTGCACATCGTCGGGATGCCCAGCGCCAGCGTGCAGGCCCCCGAGCCGATCAGACTGCTGCTTTCCACGGTTTGCAGGTAATCAAAAAACTGCGCTTCGTCGGTGAAGGTGACCGGCCCGCTGATCAGCCGGGCGCCGGTTTCCTCGTAGAAAGCCGCAATCCGGGCGAGCCAGTGAGGACCTACGCGGCAGTCGCCGTCGGTGGTCACGATCAGGTCGCCCGACGCCCGGGTGATGCTGGCGGCCAGCGCCCGTTTTTTTGGGGCGGCCGTTCGTTCGTCGGGCAGGGTCAGGAGGCGAAGGGCGAACGGGGCCGAGGCGGCGAACCGCTCCGCCCGTTCGGCGGTCCGGTCGGTGGAGAAATCATCCGCGACGATCACTTCGAAGAGGTTGGCCGGATAAGATTGCCGGGCAAGGTCCGCCAGCAGTCGCGGCAGTGTTTCTTCTTCGTTTCGAACCGGAATCAGCACGCTGATGCGGGTGCGGGACCCGGTGGAAGCGGCTCCGGGGCGGCGGGCCGAGTGCCATAAAAGCGTCATGCCGAGCGTAAAAAGGGCGTACAGCCCCGCGATAAGGACCAGTCCGTAGAGCATCAGCCGTTGGAAAGTTTAAGTTTCCAGACCGAAGCCAGTCCGACCAGCACCGGCATCAGAATGTTGACCAGCCACAAGGTCAGCGTCGCGGCCAGCAGGGGCGGAGCGGGGACGTTCCACTGGCCGAAAACCAGGAGCGAGGCCGCTTCCCGGACGCCCAGATCGCTGAGCAGGTTAAAGGCCGGGACGAGCGTTTTTCCGAGATAAACCACGCTGATGCCCGCCAGCGTATCCGCCAGCGGCAGCCGGATGCCAAACAGGTAGAGCGCCAGCCCAAACTGGACCGTGAACGTGAGATGACGGGTCAGGGCGGCCAGAAACGCCCGGAAAAGCTCGGCCTCAGAATATTGTGCGATGACGATCCAGTACCGTTCCCACCGTTTGAGCCATCCCGACGGCAGGCGGGCGAGGCGTTTCCGCTGGCGGACCAGCACGGCACCCAGCAGCAGCAGACCGCCTACAAAAGCCGCGCCCCATCCGCCTCGCCCCAGCCCCCAGACGCCCGCCAGCACGGCCGCGTAGGTCTGCAGGCCTCCCGCGACCAGCGTGGCCCCGATGCCTTCCCAGCGGCGGTGGGTCCGCAGACTCAGCAGTCGCCCGGCGGTGTCGCCCACCTGCGAAGGCAGGGCAAACCCCAGCGACAGACCGGCCAGCACGCCCCCGAACGCCTGCCGGAACGTAAGCGGCTCGATTCGGCGGACCAGCACCTGCCATTTGCGGGCTTCGAGCGCCCAGTTGAGCGGGGTCAGAGCCAGCAGCAGCAGGAACGGAAAGCTGGTCCAGTCGGCCTGCCGGGCCTGTTGCCAGACAGACCGCCAATCGTGCTGCTGCCGGTAAAAAGTATAGGCGACGTACCCGATGACCACGAGCAGCATGCCGATTTTTGCCCAAAAAATGACTTTTTGAGCGGGCGTATGCGTTGGTAGAACGGGGAACTCGTTATTTTGCATAAAATCCGGGCAAAGTCGCGCGGGTTTTCCAGACTCCAGACACAGCCGAATTCCTGATGAAGACACCCGTCGCTCCTGCGGAAAAAATAATTCTTGGCGTTGACCCCGGTACGCAGGTTGCGGGATACGGCGTGATTCTTGTCCAGAAAGGGCAGTTGAAACTGCTCCAGTCCGGCGTGATTCACCTGAGCAAATATAGTACCTACCAGCAGAAACTGGAGAAACTTCACAGCCGCATCCAGCAACTGATCGACGAATACGCCCCGGACGAGATGGCGATTGAAGATCCGTTCTTCGGAAAAAACGTGCAGGCGATGCTGAAACTGGGCCGCGCCCAGGGCGTGGTGATGGCGGCGGCCCTGTCGCGGGGCATTCCCATTGTTGAATACGCGCCCCGGAAGGTAAAGCAGTCGGTGACGGGCAACGGAAACGCCGCCAAGGAACAGGTGGCCCACATGGTCGGGGTGCTGCTCAAAACCGAACTCGACCCGGAGTTTTTCGATGCCACCGACGCGCTGGCGATTGCCATCTGCCACCATTTCCACGAAAACACCCCGGTCGGAGCTTCTACCAAGTCGAGCAGCGGGAAGAAAACGAAAAAAGGCGGCTGGGGAGCGTTTATCGGCGAAAACCCGGAACGGGTAGCGTAGAAAATGTTGAATGTTGAATGTTGAATTTCAACCGGGGCGACGTTCCCCCACCAGATCCATAAATCAAAATTCAAAACTCAACATTCAAAATTAAATTACGTCCTCCACTTCAGCAGCCGTTGCAGATTGCCGCCCTTCACGCTGGCGATTTCCGCCGGGGAGTAGCCTTTCATGTGAAAATCGACGATGCCCGGACGGCCGCTGCCCCAGACCATCCGCTCCGGCCCGAATTCCCGGATGACCCGGCTCGTAAACGGCAGGGCGCTTTCATAATTGGGTTCGTCCTTCGCAAAATGGCCGATTCCTGAGAGCTTCATGTACACCTCCGGATAGTTGGCGAGTTCCAGCACGTCGGCAAACTCCACGCCGGTGCCCATGTGCGGCTCGGCCAGGTGGTCGATCAGTACTTTGCTGCCCGGAAAGGCCGCAATCGCTTTCCCGGCCTGGCGGGCGTAGTCGGGGCCGATGTGCAGTTCGATAACCATCCCCCGGTCAACGGCGGCTTTCCACAGCGCCCGAACGCCATCATCCGCAAAACTTTTGAAATACGTCTCCTTGCCCCGGTGCGCGTGAAAGCGGGTGGACACGATGCGCGGTTCGGCGCGGACCAGTTCGGCCAGTTTGCGCGGCGCGTCCGGGTCGGCGGGATAAAACAGGCTCGTGCCCCGAAGCCGCTGCGGTTCGCGTTGCAGGGCGTCCCGGACGAGGCGGTGGTCGTCGCCGTAAGGTTCGGGCTGGACGACGACGGCGTAATCGATGCCCTCGCTGTTGAGGCGTTTGAGGTAATCGGCCAGCGGGTCGGCGGGGTCCTTCGACACGTCCCGGCGATAGGTCGCCTGCGGGTGAAGCGGATAGCGTTGAAGGTCCGAGCTAAAGAGGTGCGCGTTCCACTCGATGACCGGCGCTTTGGCCGGAGCGAAGAGCGTCGGGCGGGCGGCGGCAGGCAGCCGGATACCCGCCAGTCCGCTCCCGAGCAGCGTTCCCAATACGTCGCGACGAGTTGGCATGGGGTTATTTCTTTAAAGGTTTCTCGCAGATGAACGCGGATTTAATAAATTGATTTTCACAGAAAGATACAGGCGGGCGGGTTTGATCTGAGTCGCGGCACCATCCCGTCAGGGGTTACCAGCGCACCGATTGGAACGTCCAGCCGGGCTGCACTTTCTGCATTTCAATCTCATCGTCCCGCTTTGTCAGGCCGCAGGCGAGGTAATTCCGGTGGAGCCGCGCCAGTGCCTCCCGGTCCAGTTCGACGCCCAGCCCCGGCTCCTGCGGCACCTCGACCGAGCCTTCTTCAAAGCGAAAACGCCCGCCGACGATTACCTCGTCCGATTGCCAGGGGTAGTGCGTGTCGAGCGCAAACGGAAGCTGCGGCAGGGCCGCGCCGAGGTGAACCATCGCCGCCAGCGAAATGCCGAGGTGGCTGTTGGAGTGCATGGAAAGCCGCCGACCGAAGGTTTCGCAAATGCCCGCCAGCTTCATCGAGGCCCGCAGACCGCCCCAGAAATGGTGATCGCTGAGAATAATGTCCTCCGACCCGAGCCGAATGCTGCCCGGAATGTCTTCAAACGACGTGGTGCACATGTTCGTTGCCAGCGGCGTGCGGATTGCCTGCCGGACTCGGGCCATCGCTTCCTGCCCGCGGACGGGGTCTTCGAGGTATTCCAGGATCGGCTCCATTTCCCGGCCGAACCGGATGGCGGTTTCCACGTTCCAGAGCGCGTTGGGGTCGATGCGCAGCGGCACCTCCGGCCCGAACGCTTTGTGCAGGGCAAACATGGCATCGACCTCCTGCCGCGGCTCAAAGACACCGCCCTTGAGCTTGATCGACTGAAAGCCGAATTTGGCGCACATCGCCTGTGCCTGGGCCACAATGCCGGGCGGGTCGAGCGCCGCTGCCTGCCGGGCGGCGGCCCAGCCTGTGGCCGTGGGGTCGGTGCCGAACGCCAGCGGTCCGCCCGCACCTTCGTATTTGTAAAAAAGATAGGCCGAAAAAGGTACCCGGTCGCGGAGTCTGCCACCCAGCAGGTCCACCACCGGCCGCCCCGTCACTTTGCCGATAATGTCCATGTAGGCGACCTCAAGAGCGCTGTAGATATGCACGAGCTTACGCTGGTCCCAGGGCTTTTCGCCCCGCTGGGCGGTGGATTCGATGCCGAACCGGGCTTCCAGCGCCTGCTGAAGGGCGTTCAGGTCAAATACGTCCCGGCCGATGAGCAGGTCGGCGGAGGCGGCCAGCGCCAGATCGATGTCCCGGTTGCCGGGGATTTCACTGATTCCGGAAATATGGTCGTCTGTCACCAGTTCCACGATGGTCCGGAGGGCGTAGGGGGCATGCAGACCCGCCGCGTTCAGCAGCGGCGGGTCGGTAACGGCAATCGGCGTGACGTGCACGGCCTGTATGCGGGGGCCTTTTCGGTGAGTCATGGGTGCAGCGTTATCCCTGGGCTTCGTCCGAAACCGACTGAAGCAATCCTTTGATGTAACCGTAACAGAAAGCAAACGCCTGCGGGCTGCTGGCCGGGTCGGCATGCGTCGGCACGTGGTCGGGCATGACCATGCCGTCGTAGCCCACATCGCGGAGGGCCCGCACGACGTGCAGAAAATTCATGTCGCCGTTGTCGGGGTAAACTTCCTGAAAATTATTCCAGCCGCCCTTGATGTTGCGCAGGTGGACGTTGAAAATCTGGTTCCGTTCGCCCACCCACTTGATGATCGGCAGAATTTCGGTCTTCGGGTCTTTCAGCCCTTCGGCGATGGAGCCGATGCAGAGGTTGAAGCCGTGGTAGGGGCTGTCGTACAGTTTGGCAAACCGCTTGATGCCTTCGAACACGTTGGGGCTGTTCCAGCGGGTAATGCCGCGATAACCGGCGGGCGTGGGCGGGTCGGCAATGTGGTTGGCGAGTTTCACCTTGTATTCTTTCGCCACCGGCATCAGGCGATCGAGGAGGTAGGTGATGCGTTCGAACATCTGGTCGATGTTGACGTCTCCGGCGACGGTTTTGGGGTCGTTTCGTTTGATCGCCTCTTCGTAATTCCAGGTGCTGTAGGCCGCGTTGCCGCGTTTGGGATCGACGGTCTTTCCGGTTCTGAGGACCGGCAGAATAGTCGTGTTGTAATTCAGCACCTTGATGCCCGTCTTGCCCGCCACCTGAATCATCTGCTGGAGAATCTCGATTTCCCGGTCACGTTCGGGGCTTTTGCCGAGCATGATGTTCGGGTATTCCGCTTTGTCGATGCCCGAGGAGGCCAGCGGGAAGTGGTAGGCGTCGAGGCTGATGCCGTATTTTTCGCAGGCTTCGCGTTTGCGGAGGGAGTCGTCCAGGTCCCAGCCTTTGCCGGTAATGGTTTTAGGAGCGCCGCCGTCGAGGTTGTAGACGCCGTGCCGGGCTTTGAACTCCAGATTCTCCACCGTGGTGCCGCCGGACTGGCAGCCGACTTTCATCAGGACTTTTTTGGGAATGGCGACCGGAGCCGGGGCGGCCTGTCCGTGGCCGATTACCCCGGCGCTCACCGAACCGGCCACCACGGTTTTCAGAAAATGCTTGCGTTGCATGGTTATCAGGGGTTTAGGTCTTCCGTGGAAACAAGAGACGTGGCTTCTTCCAGCACTAGCAGCAGGGCGCTGTGATCGAGTTCGCCTTTGCCCTCGGCCAGGGCGGTCTGCATCTGGGCGGCCACCTGGGCGGTGCCCGGCAGCGGAACGGCGAGGGTCTGTCCGGTGGCCAGCGCAATGCCGAGGTCTTTGCGGTGCAGTTTCAGCTTGAATCCCGGCACAAAATTCCGTTCGATCATCCGTTTGCCGTGCAGATCGAGGATGCGGCTCTGGGCAAAGCCGCCCAGCAGTACGTCCCGCATTTTCTGGAGATCGACTCCGGCTTTCTGCGCCAGCGAAAACGCTTCGGCCACGGCCTGAATGGTCATGCCGACGATCATCTGGTTGCAGGCTTTAGTGGTCTGCCCCGCACCGGCCTCCCCGATGTGCACGATGTTTTTGCCCATCGCCCCAAACAGGGGCAGGGCCCGTTCGAACGCCTCCGCGTTGCCGCCCGCCATGATGGAGAGGGTGCCCGCTTCGGCGCCCACCTGCCCGCCAGAGACCGGGGCATCCAGGGCCTCAACGCCTTTTTCCTGCATCCGCTGGTAGATGGTGCGGGCGGTTTCGGGCGAGATGGTGGACATGTCGATAAAGAGCGAACCGGGCTGTATGCCCGCCAGTACGCCTTCCGGTCCCAGCACCACCGATTCCACTTCCGGCGAGTCGGGAAGCATCGTGATGACCACCCCGCACTGCCGGGCCAGTTCCTGCGCGTTCGGCAGGGCGCTTGCCCCGGCGGCGGTCAGTGCTCCGGCGGCTTTGCTCTGGCTCAGCACCGAGACCGAAAAACCCGCTTTGAGAAGATTCAGGGCCATGGGTTTGCCCATGATGCCCAGTCCGATAAAACCGACGTTTTGCATGTGTTGAATCGTTTGTTAAACCAGCGGAAAAAGCTGCGCCGCAATCATGATGATGACAAGGCCCGTCAGGCCCATGACCACCAGCAGGGGAGAGACCGTCTTGAGAGCCTCCTGTTCGGTCAGGTTGCTGAGTTTGCAGATGATCCAGAATCCGGCGTCGTTCATCCACGGCACCAGTTTGGAGCCGCAACCGATAGCCAGCCCGAGGTAGAGCGGGTGAAAACTCAGATCGGCCGCACTGGCCATGCCCGACAGAATGCCCGAGGCCGTAATGAGCGCCACCGTGGCCGACCCCTGCGCCGTCCGGACGACCGCCGCGATCAGGAACGCCAGCGGAATCAGGGCCATCTGGTAGCCGCTGGTGAGGTCGGCGATGCGGGCGCTGATGCCCGTTTGCTGGAGCATTCCGCCAAAAGCGCCGCCCGCCGCCGTGATGAGGATGATGCTTCCCCCGCTCGTCAGCGCGGCCTGCACAAAGGGCGTCAGTCCTTCCTTGCTGTCTTTTTTGTGGTTGATCAGCACCAGCAGCGCCACAATGCCCCCGCTGATGATGGCGATGTTCTTATCCCCGAAAAACTGAACCATGTCCACCAACCCGAACGGAAAGGCCGAACGAATGACGACCGTTTTTGGGGGCACCATCAGCGCGTCGACGGCCGTATCGGCGCAGATGAACACCAGCGGCACCAGGACCGGCAGCAGCGAAACGCCAAGTTTTGGCAGGCTGCTGTCTTCCTTGGCGGCGATGGCCCGGATGTCTTCCAGCCGGGCGTCGAGGGCGTCGCGCAGGGGAATGGGCCAGCGGCGATTCGCCCAGAGCGCGAAGAAATACCCCGCCGTGATGGTAAACAGCCCGACGATTGTTCCGCCCACCATCATCATCCCGATCGGAATGTTCATTTCCCCGATCAGAAACAGAGGGCCCGGCGCGGGCGGCACCAGCGAGTTGGCCATCGCCGCGCCCGCCATGATGCACAGGACGAAGAGCAGGTAGTTTTTCCCGATGCGCATCGTCATGGCTTTCGCCAGCGGCATCATCAGAAAGATTACGGTGTCGAAAAAGACCGGCACGCCCAGAAAGAAACTGCTGACCAGAAATGCCATCGGCGCTTTGTCGATGCCGGTGAAGCGGAGCATGGACCGGATAATCCGCTCGGCGGCCCCGCTTTCGAGCATGCACTTGCCGATGATGGCCGCCATCGCAATCAGGATGCCGATTTTGGCGCAGGTATTGCCAAATTCGGTGGCTACGCGTTCGCCGATGCTCTTTTTGGCAAGCGAAGCCGCCGCCGAGGCCGTTGCGCCTTTCGCCAGGGCAAATTCCTCGATGACGGCCGCGGGAGTCATGGCCGCCACCACAAAAGCCCCCAGCAGCAGGGCCAGAAAGGGATGCAGTTTGAGGCCGATGATCCCGCCCACCACGATCAGGACGCCGATGAACAGGATGAAAAGAGGGTCGTGCATGTCAGGAAGGATTAGGAATCATGGCGTTCAGTTTCCGGGCCATCGAGCGGGCTCCTTCGGCCACAAAAGTGGCGTCGGCCCCGCAGGCGATCAGCCGGATGCCGAGGTCGTGGTATACCGGATAGTCATCGGGATTGAAAAAGAGGATGCCCGTTGCCTTGCCCGCTTTCTGGGCGGCGTTGACGGTCTCCCGCAGGGCTTCCCGGAAGCGCGGGTGGTCGAACTGTCCGAAGATGCCCAGCGCCATCGAAAGGTCGGCCGGGCCGATGAAGAGCACGTCCACGCCGTCCATGGCCGCCACTTCGTCCAGATGGTTCAGGATTTCGACCGTTTCAATCTGCACCACGCCCAGAATGGTGTCCCGGGCCGTTTCGTAGTATTGATTAAAATGCTGCGCAAAGCCGCTCGCCCGCACCATTTTGGCCACGCCGCGCGAGCCGTGCGGCGGATAATGCAGGCCGCTGACGACCTTCTGCGCCTCCGCCGGACTGCTGATGCGGGGGCACATGATGCCTTCGGCGCCCATGTCCAGAATGCGGTGGATGCGCTGCGGTTCGGCGCTCTCTACCCGGACGATGACCCCGGCGGGCGTGTGTTCGAGGGCCTGCAACTGGTACAGGGCATCCTTCTCGGAACCGGCCCCGTGTTCCAGATCGATCAGGACCCAGTCGAAGCCGGCCATACCGACCATTTCGGCCGTGAGCGGGCTGCCCAGGTTCAGCCAGCAGCCGTTGAGCGTTTCGCCCTGCTGTAGTCGTTTCTTTAGGTTTTTCACGCAGTAAAAAGCTGAAAGACAAATGGTTTTACTACTTTTTATCCCACCAGACGCGCGTATCGAGCAAATTCGGTCCCTGCCGTTCGATGGCCTTCTGCACGTTCACTTTGTTGACGTTCAGTTCGGCATCGGTATAGGTCAGCCGCCGGATGAAAGGCTCGGTCTTGAGGTCGCTGCCCGGGAACGGATTCGGCGTCAGCTTCGGAAAGTCCGTGCGCCGGAAATTGGCCCAGGCTTCAGGTCCGTTCAGGAACGAGGCCACCCAGTACTGCGTGTTGATCTGTTCCAGTTCGCTTCCGGCCTTCATGGGGTTGGCGTCGACATAGGCCGTAATGGCCGGTTCGGCAATGGCCGTCGAGGTGCCGTAAGCCGCCAGTTGCCGCATGTGGGCGCGGATGCCGTTGGCATAAAACGTCGCCGCATCGCCGGGAATCCAGCGGCGGACCACCGCTTCGGCCATCAGCAGCTGCGTCTGGGCGTAGGTGAGGAAGAAGGTCGGGGCCTGCGCGCCGCCCATGCGGGTGCGGTCGAGCTGGCTGTAGTCGTAGAGGCTCGCCAGCTTGTCCCGCGTGACGGCGGCCGAGACGGTGGTGTTGTCGTATCCCAGCGGCATGCCGATCTGGATGGCGGGTGTGCGATTAGCGAGGGCCTCGCGCTGGTCGGTGGTGCTGCGCGCGCCCACATACCGCACGGCGATGGCCGCCAGCCGCGGGTCGTTGTTGGCTTTCAGATATGTTACAAAGTCTTCGGCCAGATAAAAGAAGTCGGACTGACCGCCGTTGAGCTGGGTGCCGACCGGGTTCTGAAAATTGGCGTTGTGCCGCATCACGGCGTTGTCGTCGTTGGACTGCATCACGCCGCCCGCCACGGCTTTGGCCACCACCTCGGCCGCGCGGGTCGGGTTCACCTTCGACAGCCGCATGCCCGCCCGGAGCAGCAGCGAGTTGCCGAACCGCTTCCAGCGGGGAATGTCGCCGCTGTAGAGCACGTCCGACGTAACGCGCGGTTTGCTGGCGTCGAGGGCCGCCGTGGCCGATTCGAGTTCGGAAATGATGTCGGTGTAAATGTCCTGCTGCGAATCGTAGGCCGGGGCGACAATGCCTTCCAGGTAGCTTTTCCCGGCGTCTTTGTAAGGAATGTCGCCGTAAGTATCCGTCAGCAGCATGAACGAAAAGGCCCGCCAGATTCGGGTCATGTGGTACAGGTTCGACCGGGCCGGTACGTCTTTGGACTGCACCAGAATATCGACCAGTTCGCGGACGACATTCCGGTAGCCGCGTTCCCAGTTGGCCGCCGTGACTGAGCGGTTGTCCTGGTTGTACTGCCCGGCCGCGCCCACCCCGCTGAAGGGGTTGATCATCTGCTTGACGATGATGGTTTCGTATTGGAGGTTATTGTACCCAAAGGCGCTGTTAACCACGGCCGTGTTGAACTGAAAGGCGGGGTCTACCGAAGTCAGCGCAATTGGGTTGATGTTCATTTCGTCGAAACCCTGGTCGCAGGAGACCAGCAGGCCGAAGGCGGTGAGCCAGACGGGGAAACGAAAGTTTCGCTTTTTCATCTTGAGTCAGAGTTGGCAGGTGAGGAGTTAAAAGCGGACATTCAGGTTAAAGCCGACATTCCGGGTGATGGGCAGTCCGGTAGCCTCCAGCCCGACGAGGTTGTCGGACGGAAAACCGAACTGTTCGGGATGAATGTTGGGCACCCATTTTTTCAGGACCGCCACGTTGCTGGCCACCGCATTGAGCCGCACGCCCTTGATGAACCGGCTGTTTCGGGGCAGAAACCGGCTGAAATCGTAGCCCAGAGAAATCTGCCGCAACTGCCAGAGCCCGGCGTTGTAGACAAATTCTTCGGCGATGTTCTGCGAACGGACGGTTTCGTAGTACGCCTGCACCCCCGAACGGACCTGGTTCACTTCGCCGTTGGGGTTGACGCCAACGCCGATGACGTACCCCTGGTCCCGACCGGCCAGCGTGCCTTTGTGCAGGCCGTGCCGCCAGGCGTTGAAGTTGGTGCCCGAAATCATTTTGTGTCCCAGCTTGAAGTCAACCAGCACCGACAGGTTGACGCCTTTGTAGGACAGACTGTTGGTGATGCCGCCGACCCAGAGCGGAACGGCGCTGCCGAAACTGACCTGGTTGGCGGTCCGCAGCGGGCGGCCGTTTCCGGCATCAAACACCTGCCGTCCCTGGGCGTCGCGGAGGTAGCCGAAGCCGTACAACTGTCCGATCGGCTGCCCGACCACCTGCCGGAGTTCGCCCGTAAATTCGCCCGTCCCGACGGTAATCATGTTGTCGCTGACGCTGGTGCCGAGGTTCAGGACTTTCGTTTTGTTGTAAGCGGCGTTGACGTTCAGGTTCCAGGTCAGGTCCGGCGTTTTGACCGGTGAAATGTTGACCATCATTTCCAGTCCCTGGTTCCGGCTTTCGCCCACGTTGATGAGCTGCGAGGTAAAACCGCCGCCGTCGGAAATCTGGGCGCGGAGAATCTGGTCGGACGAAAGTTTGTCGTAATACGTGAAATCAAGCCCCAGCGCATTGTTGAACAGCCGCAGCTCCAGCCCGATTTCTTTTTCGGAAACCCGCATCGGGCGCAGATTGGCGTTGGGAACCGTGGCCCCGCTGATGCTGGCGAGCGGCTGGGCGACCCCCGCAGGCGAGGTGAACTGCAAGGGGTTGATCGTGTAAAAGAGGTTGTTGGCGTAGGGCGAAACATCCGTGTCGCTGCCCACCTCCGCGTAGGCCGCCCGGATTTTGCCGAAACTCAGCCAGGAGGGCAGGGCCGTAGCGAAAGCCTGCGAGAACACGAAGCTGGCCGTGACGGACGGATACAAAATGCTCCGGTTGGCGGGCGAAAGCGTCGAAAACCAGTCGTTGCGGGCCGTTCCGTTCAGGAAAAGCATCTCTTTGTACGAAAGTTCGGCCGAGGCGTAGAGCGAATTGACCTGCCGTTCGGAGAACTCATAGACCGGGTCACGCAGACGGCCATTTCCAACGGTGTACAGGCCCCGCGTAAAAAAATCCTGCACCAGCACGTTCTGGCGGCTGACGCGACGATACATCTGGTTGCCGCCCAGATTGACATTCACGCCCAGATTCCCAAAGGTTTTGTTGGCCCCGAGCAGAAAGTCGGCGTTCAGTTCGCGGACGGTCCGGGCATCCTGCACGTACTGGCCGTTGACAAAACCCGGCGGGGCCGCGGGCTGGCGCTGGCTGCCGGTCGGGAGGTTATAATCCTGTTCGCGGGAATAGTAATCCTGCCCGATGCGGCCCTGCAGAAAGAGCCAGTCCGTGAAGTTGTACCGGGCCGTCAGGTTGCCGAAAATCCGGTCGTTATGAATGTTCTCGAATCGCAGCAGGGCAAAGTACGGATTGGTCCGGTTTGTGAACCGCGACCAGCGGTACTCGTCGCCGTTGGCGTCGGTGGTGTATTGTTTGAGCAGGTCCATCGGCATCGAATTGGCCATGCTGAAAAGGACCACCGGGCTGTAATCCTGCTCGGCGATATTGGGCGGGTTCTTGCGGTATTCGTTCGAATAATTGACGTTGCCCGAAACGGTCAGTTTTTTGGCCAGCGTGTGCGTAAAGCCCAGATTGACCGTCCGGCGGGTATAGCCCGAACCGGGCAGAATCGTGCGGTTGTCGAGGTTGGAAAGCGAAAGGCTGAAACCGCCGAACTCGCCGCCGGACGAGAGCGTGAGCGTGTTGGTCCAGGTGTAGCCTTTCTGGTAATACTGTGTAATCTGGTTGCGCTGCGGCACGTACGGAACGGTCACGTTGTCGAACAGCACCTGCGTCATGCCGGGCTGAAACCGTTCGCCGAAGCTCCATTGTCCGGAGGTAGGGTTGGGCGTGGTGGGCCGGACGCCGTTTTCGCCCTGCCCGTATTCGTACTGGTAATCGGTGTAGTCCAGCGGGGTTTCGGAGGTGAAGTTGGTGTTGTATTCCAGCCCGATGCCGTTGCCCGACCCCCGCGTTTTGGTCGTGATCATGATGACGCCGTCCTTGGCCCGGGAGCCGTAGAGCGCCGAAGCCGCCGCACCTTTCAGCACGGTCATGGTTTCGATGTTGTCGGGGTTGATGCTGCTGAGGCCGTCGCCGCCGTCCGAGTTCCGGTTGCTGCCCCGTTCGGAGACGTCGCCGCGCGCGCCGAAGTTGGTATTGTCGATGGGCACGCCGTTGACCACGATCAGGGGCGAGTTGTTGCCGCCGAACGACGACTGCCCGCGAATCCGGATTTTGCTCGTCCCGGCCGGACCCGACCCCAGCGGTGTAATATTGACCCCCGCCATTTTCCCCTGCAAGGCATTCATGAAATTGGCCGTGCGGTTGACGGTGATTTCTTCGGCGGCCACCGAAGCTGTAGCGTACCCGAGGCTTTTGGCCGATTTCTTGATGCCCAGCGCCGTCACGACGACTTCGGTCAGGGCCTTGCTTTCGGGCGTCAGCGAGATCCGGAACGTCGACTGGCTGCCGACGGGCACTTCCCGGGTTTCGTAGCCGACGTAACTGAACACGAGCACCGGGCTGCCTTCCTCGGGCACGTCGAGCTGGAAACTGCCGGAAGCGGTAGTGGTGGTGCCGCGCTGCGTGCCTTTCAGCACGACGCTGACGCCCGGTAAGCCCTGACCTTTCTCGTCCGTCACCTGGCCGGTCACCGCCCGTTTCGGGGCTTCCGCCCGGGAGGCTTCGGCGCGGAGGTTCTCTTCCGGCTTTTCGACCGGGAGGAGCAGGCCGGTTTCCGGGGCCGATGCCAGCCCCGCCGAGAGGATCAGTTTCCGGCCGACGAGTTCGTACCGGACGCGCAGCGGCTTCAGGACTTTGCCCAGCACTTCTTCGAGGGTGGAATTGCTGGCTTCCACCGTAATTTTCTGGTGCGCATTGAGGACTTCCGAACTGTAGACGAACTGGACGCCGGTAGCCTTTTCGATCTCGCTGAGTACCTTCCGGATTTCGGTGTTCTGCGCGTGAATGGTGAGCCGTTTGGCCAGATACTCCTGCACCGGGTCCGGAAACGCCGGGGACAGGCCCGCCACAAAAGCCAGGAACAGACTCAGAAGCAGGGTCTGCCGCAGCCGCCGGCCCCGCCGGGATTGGAATGGATTCTTCGTCATGGCAAGGGTTGAGGTTTGGATGAGGGTGGATTACTTGTATCCTTTCCGGCTGATGACAATCTGGCCGTCGGTGATTTCGTAGCTGGCAGAAGCCGCCTTGCACAGAATATTCAGTTTTTCGTACAGGCCCTCGTGGGTCAGCGAGGCGGTAATGCGGCACGCCTGAAACGCCTGCGCGTCGAACTGGATTGGGATGGCGTAGGCCGTTTCGAGTTCCTGCAAAATGACCGACAGCGGCTCTTCCGTGTAGTCAAACCGGGGGCGGATGACTTTCGGGGCCACCAGCGCGGGGGTCGCCACCAGCGTTTTGGTCAGGTTGCCGACACTTTTTTCGTAAATGGCGGCCTGGTTGACGCTCAGGATCAGGCCGTTCACTTCCTTGTTTTCGGGCGTACTCACCGGGCGGGGCTTGTACACGGATACTTTTCCGGAAAGCACCTGCACCGTCGCCTTGGGGTCCGCTTCGAAGGCCCGGACGACAAAGCGCGTGCCGAGCACGCGGGTCACCATGCCTTCGGTATGGACCCGGAACGGCAGGGTTCCGCGTTTGACAGAGAAAAGCGCCTCGCCGTTGAGGTACACATTCCGGGTATTGCCCGTAAACCGCGACGGGTACTGGAGCTGGCTTTTGGGCTGGAGAACCACCGTCGAGCCGTCGCTGAGCACCAGCCGGATCGAGTGCTGGGACGAGTTGGTGGTCCGGACCAGTTCTTCACCGGCGGGGTTGTTTGGGACGGATGCCGGGGCACTGTCGGCCTGTTTGCCGATCTGCCAGACCGTCAGGCCCACAACCACCGCCGCGGCGGCCGCCTGCCAGAGCGCCCTGTGCCGCAGAAGACCGATTCGCCGGACCGGCGCAGGCGGAGGACCGGGCGCAGGTTGAGTAAAAGCCGCTTCCGCCTTTTCAAGAAAGCGTTCGACCTCCCGCCGGATTTCGGGTTCTCCGAGGGGGTCGGGCCGGGTGCTGGCCGCCCGCACAAAGAGTTCGGCCTGCCGGAAAGCGTCCCGCTGCTCCGGGAAACGCTCCGGGAAGGTCAGCCAGAACGCCTCGTGGCTGCTGTGGCCCTGCACCCAGTCCCGGAAATCCTCGTCCCGGATAAAGTCTTCGAACTGGTAGGTTTCGTACTGCTTCATGCAAGGGTTCGTTCGGGTCAAAAGCCGGTTCCCCGGCGCTCGGTCCATCAGCAAAACAGAAGGCAAAGCGGGAGCATCAGAGCGGCCCAGTGCCGACGCAGGCTATTCAGCGATTTGTTCAGGAGATTATGGACCGACTGGCGACCCAGGTGCATGACCTCCGCGATCTGGTCGAAGCTCAGATTCTGGTAAAAGCGGAGGTAGATCAGTTCTTTCTGCCGACCGGGCAGGTGATTCATCACCCGTTCCAGCTGGCGAAGCTGGTAGATTTCGTGTTCTTCCTCAATGAGACGGGTGTCGGCCGAAAATTCAACCGAAAAGGCGTAATCGTCGGGCAGGGAAAAGGGGTGGGTGACGGGGTTCCGGGACAATTCCCGCAGGATGCGGGTCTTCAGCACGACAAACAGGTACGACCGGACATTCTCGACCGGACGGGCGGTCGGCTGGGACTGCCAGAGGTTAACGAACACTTCCTGAATGCAGTCCTTGACAAACTCCCGGTCGGGGTGCAGGCGCATGCCCCAGTGGAACAACTCGGCATAATAACTCTGCATGATGTTGGCGAGTGCGTAAGCGTCGCCCGACCGAAATTCCTGCCAGAGCAACTGTGCCTGGTCTGCGGGTAGTCGTTTGCTCATCGTGTCCGGGGCTTTCTGGGATGAGCAGGATTTGGAGAAAACTTAACCTATTATTTGGTATTATTTTTAAATAGAATTAGAAAATATTGATAAAACGATGTTGGGAGGGGTGGTTCTCGCAGATGATCGCGGATTTTGAGCGCAGATGTACGCAGAATAAATCCGCGCAAATCGGCGCTTAAAATCCGCGATCATCTGCGAGAACCAAATTTCACTCGTACAACTTGCTCCGATCCGCCGCCGCCAGTTCGACCAGCAGGCCGCTGATTTTTTCGGTCACGTCTTCAAAATACCGCTTTCCTTTTTCGGCCGTCGCTTTTTTGGGATTACCGATGCCCGTGTCAGCGGTCACTTCCGACCAGCGGCGTTCGGCCCAGGCCCAGCCTTCGCGCATGCCCTGGATGGTCCACTGTCTGGCCGTGCCGTCGCCTGTCTGGTCCAGCGGCGTAACCAGGTCCGGGCGGAAGTGCAGGAGGAGGCTCGTTTCCATCTCGTCGGCATGGTCGCCTTTGGGTTCGTCGAAGTATTTGCTTTTGTCCAGCACCGCAAACCAGGAGCAGGTCGCCAGCAGCATGTCGGGATAGCGGACGCCCAGTTCGCGGAGCATCCAGCGGAAATCATTGCCGCCGTGGCTGTTCAGAATCAGCAGCTTATGGATGCCCTGCCGGTTCAGCACTTCAATGATGTCGCCCAGAATGGCGAGCTGGGTACTCGGGTACAGATTGATGTCGAGGAGGATGTCTGTTTGTCCGGTATTTACCCCGAACGGGATGGTGGGCAGCACAATTATTTTCGCACCTTTCTCCCAGGCCAGCCGGGCGGACTCGGCGGCGATGAAGTCGGCTTCGATCACGTCGGTGGCGTAGGGGAGGTGGAAATTATGCGCTTCGGTGGCTCCCCAGGGCAGAATGGCGAGATCGAAGCGGGTTTCCTGTATCTGTTTCCAGTTGGTTTCGGCCAGGATGTAAGGACGCATGAGCAGATTAAAAGTTAAATGATAAAAAGCAAAGATACAGCGCCGGGGAGTCTGTTTTGGTCTGATAATTGTTTTGTGAGGTTGCGAAAACCTGTACTCAACGGCAATGCTGTTCAATTCTATTGAATTTTTACTGTTCTTTCTACTCGTCACGCCGACGTATTTTCTGCTGCCGCACCGGTACCGCTGGCTTCTGCTCCTGACGGCGAGTTGTTATTTCTACATGGCGTTTGTGCCGGTGTACATCCTGATTCTGGGCGGCACCATCGTGGTGGATTATTTCGCCGGAATCTGGCTGGAAAACGCGGAAGGTCCCCGGCGAAAGGCCCTGCTGGTGGCCAGTCTGGTCGCCAACATCGGTGTGCTGGCCATTTTCAAGTATTACAACTTTCTCAACGACAACCTCACGGCGCTGCTCGGCCTGGGCGAGATTAAAAACCCCATACCGGCGCTGAAGATGCTGCTGCCCATCGGGCTGTCGTTCCATACGTTTCAGGCCATGAGCTACACCATCGAGGTGTACCGGGGCAACCAGAAAGCGGAGCGGCATTTCGGCATCTATGCGCTGTACGTCATGTTTTACCCGCAACTGGTGGCGGGGCCCATCGAACGGCCGCAGAACGTGCTGCACCAGTTTCACGAAGTTCACAAATTCGATTATACCAACGCCGTTGAAGGGCTGAAGCGGATGCTCTGGGGGCTGGTCAAAAAGCTGGTGATTGCCGACCGGCTGGCGCTGTACGTGGACGTGATCTACGGAAATACGCACTACCACAACGGCATGACCTTTCTGGTGGCTTCCGTCTTTTTCGCCATCCAGATCTACTGCGACTTTTCGGCGTATTCGGACATTGCGCTGGGGTCGGCGCGGGTGATGGGCTTTGACCTGATGGAAAATTTCCGGCGGCCGTATTTCGCCCGCACCGTGTCGGAGTTCTGGTCGCGCTGGCACATTTCGCTGACGACCTGGTTCCGCGATTATCTGTACATTCCGTTGGGCGGCAACCGGGTGTCGGTGCCGCGCTGGTATCTGAACCAGATGATCGTGTTCATGGTCAGCGGCCTGTGGCACGGGGCGGCCTGGACGTTTGTCATCTGGGGCGGCCTGAACGGGTTCTACCTGATTGCGGCGACGGCCACCAAACCCTGGCGGAAAACCGTGGCCGAAGCCGTAGGACTTACCCGTCTGCCGGGCCTGCACAA
The DNA here is from genome assembly GCF_026278345.1 of Tellurirhabdus rosea. Lineage (NCBI taxonomy): Bacteria > Pseudomonadati > Bacteroidota > Cytophagia > Cytophagales > Spirosomataceae > Larkinella > Larkinella roseola. The sequence continues at coordinate 105,964 of NZ_CP111085.1, read as the reverse complement.
AATGCTGGAAATTGGGTTTACCTTCCTGCTCATCTGCCTGACCTGGGTTTTCTTCCGGGCCGCCACCGTCTCCGACGCCTTTTTTATCCTCAAACAGATCGCGACGATGGGCACCTCGATTTACACGCCGGACCGCTTTGCCATCTTCACGCCCAATCCGGCGGCCCTGCTGTACGCTGTTTTTGGAATCGGACTGCTGTTCCTGTATGAAGGCAAGCAGGAATATTTCTCCGGCCTGTTTTCGCTCCAGCACAACTCCCGCACCCTGGTTCGTCACCTCACCTATGCCGCGCTGGTCATGCTGATCATGCTGCTGGGCGTGCTCGACGGCGGACAGTTCATTTATTTCCAGTTCTAAGAAAATTGCGACCGTACCCGGTATGAAATACGATTCTTTGCAACACTACCGCCGCTTTGCCGCAAAACTGGCCCTGTTTCTGGCAATTCTGCTGGGCATGGACTTTGGCGCGGGCTACCTGATGGAACGGCTTTACCGGAACCAGCACCGGAGCCTGTATTATCATTCCAATTACGCTTTTCGGGAGGCCAAAGCGGACCTGGTCTTCTTTGGTTCCTCGCGCTCAAGGCGGCATTACGACACGATGCTGTTTGAACGGGAACTGGGCCTGTCGGCCTACAATGCGGGGCGCGACGGGAGCTACATTCCGTACCATTATGCCGTCCTGAAAAGCATGCTGAGCCGTTCGAAGCCAAAACTCATCGTCCTCGACCTGCTGTGTGATGAATTTGTCAAAACCCCGGCGATGTTCCAGCGACTGTCGTCCCTGCTGCCGTACTACCGGAGCACGCCCGCCGTGCGGCCGCTGGTCGAAATGCGCGGACCGTTTGAAAAACTGAAGCTGCTTTCGCGGACGTATCCGTATAACTCCATGATGCTGACGCTGGTGGCCGGAGCATGGGAAAGTCCGGACTTCGCCGTCCGCTCGAAAGGGTACGACCCCCTGCACCGCGACTGTGTGTCGCCGCTGACGGAGTTGAATGCCTACGACCACTCTGCTGATCTGGATTCGGTGTCCGTTGCCCTGTACAAATCGTTTCTGACCGAAGCCAAAAGCCAGGGCGCTCAGGTGGTCGTGGTCGTTTCGCCGATCTATCGCCTTGTCCGTCCGACGCCGACGATGAAACTGGCCCAAAAAATAGCGGCGGAAGCAGGCGTGCCTTTCCTGGATTACACTCAGGAGACCACCTACCTCCGCCACCGGAATTATTTCCACGACGTCAACCACCTGAACCTGCGGGGCTCCCGAATCTTCTCCGGAGAGGTGGTCAATCGGCTTCGTTTACTCGAAAAATCGGGCAGCGGTCAGGCTTCCAGCGACGCAATGGCCTTTTCGACCTCCGTTACGGGCAACTGACAGGTTCGGTTGTAACAGACATAAATGGCCGTCTGGCCGTTGATGGGCGTGCGTTGTTCCAGCAGGGGCAGCGCACTTTCCGTTTTGGTACCGGCCAGCACTTTGTTGGGATGAAAACCCGCCTCATCGACCTGCTGCCGGATTGCCTGTGCCTCGGGACCCACAATAGCAATTTCGGCCGTCGGCTGAACCCGCAGCGCGTAGAGGGCGGCCCAGTGCGTCAGGTAATCGGCGTTCTGGGCCAGCAGGTGCTGCACCCGGCCCATCATGGCATCCAGCCGTTCGGTGTAGTCGGGGCGGTCGAGCAGCAGACTGAGGGTGTACAGGTTGTGGGCCATCATGGAGTTGGAGGCCGGAATGACGTTGTCGAACACTTCTTTCCGGCGGGCAATGAGGGCTTCGCCGGTTTCGTCGGTGAAGAAAAACAGCCGGTCTTCGCCGTCCCAGAAATGGTCGAGCGTGTAGCGGGCCAGCCGGTCGGCTTCGATGAGCCATTCTTCGGCAAACGTCGCCTGGTACAGCGCCAGATACCCGTCGATGACCGCGGCATAGTCTTCCAGATAGGCCGTGAGGGTCGCCCGTCCGGCTTTATAGGAGTGCCACAGGCGGCCGGTCTCGCGGTCGGTCAGTCGGGTGCGCAGGAAACGCGCGTTGGCTTCGGCCAGTTCGAGAAACGACGTTTCGCCAAACACCCGGTAGGCCGTCACCAGCCCTTTCAGCATGAGGCCATTCCACGAACACAGGATTTTGTCGTCCAGACCGGGGCGAATGCGCGTCTCCCGGACGGCCATCAGGCTGCGGTGCGCCGTTTCGAGTTTCTGGGTAAACTGCTCGGTGGTCATGCCCCAGCCGGTGGCAAATTCGGGGTCTTCCTCGGTCCGGTGCAGGATGTTGCGGCCGTGTTCCCAGTTGCCGCTGTCGGTAATGGCGTAAAACTCGGCAAACCAGGGGTAGTCGTCGCCCAGCAGTTCGCGGAGTTCGGGCGTGGTCCAGGTGTAGAACTTCCCTTCTTCGCCTTCGCTGTCGGCATCCAGCGCCGAGTAGAACCCGCCTTCCTCGCTGGTGAGTTCGCGGCGGACAAAGTCGATGGTCTGGTAGACCGTTTTGCGGTACAAATCGCTATTGGTCAGGCTGTAGGCTTCGGCGTAGAGCGTCAGCAACTGCCCGTTGTCGTAGAGCATTTTTTCAAAATGGGGCGCAAACCATTCGTCGTCCACCGAATACCGGGCAAAGCCGCCGCCGAGCTGGTCGTAGATGCCGCCGAGAGCCATCCGGTTCAGCGTGTGTTTGATGTGGCGGAGAATGTCTTCGGCTTTGGTCAGGTGGTGGTAGCGCAGCAGGAAGCCGTAAATGCTCGGCATCGGAAATTTGGGCGCTTTCCGCGGTCCGCCTTTTTCGGCATCGAACGATTTTTTGAGGCCCGCGACCATCTCGTCGAGGGCTTCCTGCGTGAAGGCGGGGGCCTCGTCCTTGAGGTAATACTGCTCGGTGACGCTCATGTTCAGGTGGCGGGCAAAGCCGTCGGCCGATTCGTCGAGCTGGTCAAAATGCTGTTCGAAGGCGTTGCGGACGCTGTCGAGCAGGTTGACCCAGTTGCGGGGCGGCACGTAGGTAACGCCGTAGAAGGGCCGGGCGTCGGGCATCAGAAAGACGTTGAGCGGCCAGCCGCCATGCACGCCCATCGCCTGCACGGACTCCATGTAAATGGCGTCCACATCGGGCCGCTCCTCGCGGTCCACCTTGATGCAGACAAAATGCTGGTTCATGACCTCAGCGATATCCGCTTTTTCGAAGGACTCCCGTTCCATGACGTGGCACCAGTGACAGGCCGAATAGCCGATGCTGACCAGAATAGGCTTGTTTTCTTCTTTGGCTTTCTGCAGCGCTTCCGGCCCCCAGGCGTACCAATCGACGGGGTTATGGGCATGCTGAAGCAGATAAGGACTGGTTTCGTTCGCGAGACGATTCATGGGAATGGTTGAATAGGTGGATTTTGAATGATTGAATTTTGAATATTGAATGATTGGCTTCGCCAGTCTAATCACTGCGGAGCCAATCATTCAATATTCAATATTCAAAATTCAATCATTCAATCATTAATTTCTCCTGCACCGCCGTTTTCCCATCCAGCAGCCGGACGATGTAGAGGCCGGCGGGGAGGGAGGCGGTGTCCAAATCTAACCGCATTCGGCCGGGAGAAGTTTGAAGGGACTGCTGTTTTACCAATCGACCGGTCACGTCGAGGAGTTGCACGTCGACGGTCCCGGAGCCGAGGGCATTGAAGGTCAGGGTCGTTTTGGTCAGGGCCGGATTGGGCGAAATCGTCAGGCCGGAGAGCGGGGCCGGTTCGAGGCCGGTCAGCGACAGGTCGTACTGGCAGAGGTACACTTCCCGCCCCGTCAGCGTGATGGTGGTTGACCAGTTTTTGTAGGAAACCTCCACCGTCGTCTGGGCCCCGTCGGCGGCGTAGGGGTTCTGGGCGGCGATGAGCAGTTTGTTAGCCTTAAACACACCCCGCCAGACCGGCAGATGTTTGTCCATCAGGTCGCGGGCGGGAGTGGCGATAACCAGCTCGTAGGTGCCTTCGAACATGTCCGCGAATTTCGACAGCCGGTACAGGCCGTGGATGAAGTGTTCGTAGGCCGCCATCGGCCGCTCGGCATCCCGGAAGTTGGGCACCTCCCAGAGCCACAGCCCTCTGGCGCCCGAGAAGAACGGAAAAATGGCCGTTGCCTCCGCCATGAACGGCTGGATGAATTTCGGATGGGAGCCGCAGCAGTCGTGGTACCGCATCCAGACAATTGGCCAGACGGGTTTCTGGCTCCACGCCCGGTTGGCCTCCACCTGAAAAAGCAGGTACGCCAGATAGTCGGGAGCCAGCGGACTCGGGTAATCGTAGTAGTAGTAGCCCGAAGGCTGCAGAAAATCAAGCTGTTCCGCAAACGGCCCACCCGGCTGACCGGTGGCGGGGTCGCGGAAGAGGAAACTGGTCCGGGCGACGTTGGTACTCCAGTCCTGCCAGGTGTTGCCGACCACGTTCAGGTACGTGTTGCGGATAGGAACATCGCTGTAGGACGTGACCCGGACGTTCGAGAAGTCGGCGCGCTCGCGCAGGTAGCGGACGGCATCGGCGTAGAGCGTGGTCATGTCCCGTTTGTAGCGTTCCAGAAACTGGGCGTCGGGCAGTTGCCGGAGGTCGGCGGGCGTTTGGGTATTGGTTTTCAGGCGGAGAATCTGGGCGTCGGTTTCCAGCACCCGTTCAATATCGACCATCAGGACCGTAAAGCCCGGCACCCATTTGCCCGCCGCGTTCTGACCGGCGGAATGGTCGCGGAGCCACTGGTCCCATTTGGCCCGGTACGCGTTCAGGTCGTTGCCCCAGGGGCTTTCCAGCGTTTCCCAGGGTTGGTTGAGGCCGTAGGCCAGTCCGTAAAATTCGATGGCCTGACGGGCGGGCGTCATCTGCGGACCTTCGTCGGGTCTCACCACGGTCAGGTGCGAAAAACCGTGGCGCAGCGGCTCCAGGGCCGGTTCGTTGAGGCGGGGGCCGCCGTACACAACCGGGAAGGGCAGCCGGAATTCCGGGAATTTCTGCCAGCCGATGGCATTGGGCGTAGTAGCGGGCTGAAAATTGAGGCGGTCGGAGCAAAGGGTACTCTGGGCGGTGGCCGACGTTGCGTTACAGACCACAACGAATGCAACAAAACGAACGCAGCGTTTGATAATCTCCCCGGCCTTCATGGATGACATTTTGTTCAAATATACTACATTCGTGTCGTTATTGTTTACGACTCCCTCACACAATCCGAAGCAATTCTTCGTTACTTACCCAGACGAATACTCATGTTTATGAAACAGTACACCCTGCTTTTTTTGACCATCCTTCTGCTGGGCGTGGTTGCCGGCTGCAAAAAAACGGAAGTTGACAGCGACCCCAAATCCCTGCTGGTTGCCAATAGCTGGAAGTTGAACCGGATTACCGACGTACAGGGCCAGACCATTGCCAACTCGCGTCTGGGCATCGAGACGCAGGCCATTTTCGGGCTGGACATTCAGTTTCGGGAAAACAACGTGACCCGCGCTACCGACCGGGTGACGAAACAGATCATCAACGGCGGGACGTGGTTTCTGACCGAAGACGCCAAAGCCATCGACATCGAAATCAGCCAGTTTAAAGGCCGTTTCGAACTGGTTGAACTTTCGCGCGGGAAGCTCGTCCTCCGCAACCGCGTTCCCGTCTCCGGAACCCAGCAGGACGCCAACATGGAATTTGTGCCGTCGCTGTAAGGAAAGAAAATAAGAAAACAGCGCCTGTCTCCCGTTCTTGGAGGCAAGGCGCTGTATTTTCTGTTTTGAAGTGCTTTAATGCCTGTTATGTAGCTGAAAGGTAATGGAAGTATCACCAGAACTGATCGTCTATCTCTTGACTAGCTTTTTTCCATAACTATTGACTCGGCCGTTAGTTGTTCCTTTGGCCCTAATCATTTCCATTAACATTTCACCCAAGCTTTCAGATCAAAGCTAAGTTCACTTACTTGGATTGCTTTGAAGTTTTCCGTAGCTGTTATTGTAGCTTTTTCCTTCTTTAGGATAGGTAAATTTTAAGGCTGACCAGATCGCATCTACACTTAAACATTTACTCTCGACTAATCCTTTGGCGTAACCTATTTCAATAACTTTGGCAAGTGTCAAATCAGTGCCTTTTTGGTTGCCTTTGGGCCATGACACCCAAAGCGCACCCGTTTGTTTCAAACAATCCTTCGCCTTGGGTAACTGCTCATGGAGCACAGCCTGACTATTGGCGAACAGGTGAATGTAATCAAAATCGCCCTCAAGCTTAGTTCCGAACTCAAGATCCGGCAGTTCAATAGCTTGAAGAATCTCAGCGGGTGCGTTGATGAGTATAGCACGGCTCCCCGGCTTAATGCCCATTTTTTCTGACACTGATTTGGTCATAATTAGCAAACACTTCTTAATGAATAATCGGCTTAATTATACTGAATCACCAAAGTACTTATAATAGTCAGATCGGTATACTTAAAGCGATGTATTACTCAGTCAATGGAATGGTTGCCTAACTCAAGCCTTTGACTTCGTAGATCTCTGCCAGCGTTAGACTAATACGTTGTCAGACAGTTTTCCCGGCCTCCTTCACTTCACCGGCAGATACACCGTAAAGGCCGAACCGACGCCGATTTCGCTGCGGACGGTGATGCTGCCCCGGTGGTTGTCCACCACTTTCCGGACGATGGCCAGGCCGATGCCCGTGCCGGGGTACTGGCTGCGGTTATGCAGGCGGTGAAATGCCAGAAAAATGCGTTCCCGGTATTTTTCGTTGAAGCCGATGCCGTTGTCCGCGACGGTAATCGCGTGATAGGTTTCCTTCAGGTTCTGCAGCGTGGTAATTTCGGTTTCGATGGCCGGCACCACCCGGGCCGTGACGGTAATCTGCGGCCGCACGTCGGTGCGGCTGAATTTGAGGGCGTTGCTCAGTAGATTCTGAAACAGGAGCCGCACCTGGAGCGCATCGCCTTTCACCTCCGGCAGCGAAAGCAGAAGGATTTCGGCGTTCTTGTCCTGAATGGCGGTCTCCAGGTCGATCAGAACATCCTGCAACAGCGTATTCAGGTTCACCGGCCGGAACGGCTCTTTCTGCGTGGCCAGCCGGGAAAACGTGAGCAGGTCACGGATGAGGGTCTGCATCCGGTCGGCCGACCGTTGCATGCGGGTAATCATGTCCGCCGCCTGAAACGAAAGCTCGGGCGCAAACTCGTGGGTCAGCACTTCGGCAAACGACTGGATTTTGCGCAGCGGCTCCTGCAAATCATGGGAAGCGATGTAGGCAAACTGTTCGAGGTTTTCGTTCGACCGGCGCAGTTCCTCCAGCAGGGCCTCGCGCTGCTCTTCGGCCCGGTGCGATTCCGTTTTGTCGAGCAGCGTCAGCACAATGCCGTCGTTGCGCTTGACCACCGTCACGTCATACCAGCCATTCAGCCGGTCGTGGTTGTATTTAAGCTCAAACCGTTCGGGAACGCCGGTATCGACCACGCGGACGTAGCGCTCGAACAGGCCGTATTCTTTCACGGACGGAAAAAATTCGAGCATGGTATGGCCGATCAGTTCTTCATCGCTGCGTCCGATCCGCTGCCGGTTGACGGCATTCTGGACAATGTAGCGGAAGTTCACCACCTGCCCGGATTCATCCCGCACCGCATCGAAGCCGATGATGGCGCTCTGGGACCCGTCGAGGACGCTGCGGAGCAGGTCGGCGGTTTGCTGGATGCGCAGCCCGGCCTGCTTGGCCGCACTGATGTCGATAAAATTGGCCACCACGCCGTCGCCCCAGGTCCGCAGCGACACATCAAACCAGGCTTCTCCGCCTTCGTAGGGGCAGTATTGTTCGAACCGCTGGGGCTGCCCCGTTTCCAGGGCCAGCACGTAGTATTTCCAGGTGTTGAACTCCCGGATGGTCGGGAAAATCGACAGCAGCGAAAGGCCGACCAGCCCTTCGCCGCGGGTGCCCATCAGCCCGCCCAGCGCCTCGTTGGCGAGGGTGAGTTCAAAATCCGTCAGCGTCCCGTCCGCCCCGCGAACAGCCCGCGCCGCGAAGATGCCCGTCAGCGACGTATTCAGCACTTCGGTCAGCAGCAGTTCCCGGCTCTTCTTCTCGGTCACGTCCACAAACGTGACGATCACAAACTGCTGAAAGGCCGTGGTGGAGGTTTCGAACCAGCCGACGCGTTTCTGGTAGTAATAGGTATGCTGCCATTCGAAGTAATCGGGGCGGCCGGTTTGCAGCGTCGTTTTCATGCGCTGAAACACATCGCCCTGGATCATGCCGGGGAAGAGGACGCTCATCCTGGTCCCGATGATGCGGTCGGACGGCATCCGGGCCATGTCGAGGGCCGCCTGATTGGCCATGACAATCTGAAAATCAGCTACCTCAAGGTTGTTATCATAGAGCGCTTCAAGCACGACCACGCAGGAAAGGGAGCCCTGCAGGACGCATTGAAGGAGTTCGCGGGAGTAAGAATCAAGACCTGGTTTACCCGTCATAAGAACGGAAGAAAATAGGGGTGCAAGGGAAAACGGAAAACCGAACGTGAAAAATACAGAATGTGCCGGGAATAGTTTATCGAACTAACCGGGAAGTTAGTGTACGGGATAACGCCCAAAAAAAAGCCCGATTTCGGGGAGAAATCGGGGCAGGTCTGGTAGGATGTAGCGGGCTCGAACCGCTGACCTCCGCCCTGTCAAGGCGGCGCTCTGAACCAACTGAGCTAACATCCTGTGTACCGACGGATCCGGCAGAAAACCGGCCAAATCCGTGTTTGGTGGCACAAAAGTAGACAAATTCAGGAAGACTGCAAGCGCACGCCGTAAACTTTTTGAGAAGGAATGCGCCACAAAAGCAGCAGACCGGCCACAAACAGGACCAGCAACGCCAGGATGCTGTTGCGCATGCTGCCCGTAACCTGCTCAATCAGACCATATACCGCCGTGCCGAGCACGATGGACATTTTCTCTGTCACGTCGTAAAAGCTGAAATAAGAAGCCGTGTCGTGCGTCGTTTCGGGAATTAATTTTGAATACGTCGAGCGGGAAAGGGACTGTACGCCGCCCATCACCAGCCCCACGACCGTCGCCAGGGCGTAAAACTGGTACTCCGTCGTCAGGTAGTACGCGCCGGTGCAGATGCCGATCCAGATGAAAACCGCCACCATCAGCGCGTAAATATTACCGACCCGCTCCGACAGCCGGGCGAAAAAGCTCGCCCCCGCGATGGCTACCAGCTGAATCAGCAGGATGGTCACAATGAGGCTCTGCGAAGGCAGCTTCAGCTCGTCGCTGCCGAAAATGGTGGCGATGTACATGACCGTCTGCACGCCCATGTTGTAGATAAAAAACGCCACCAGAAAGCGCTTGAGCAGTTTGTGGTGCTGCACTTCCCGAAACACCTTTTTCAGTTCGCGGAAGCCGTTGAACAGCCAGCGGTTGTCGCCCTGGGGCCGGTCGGGCCGGACGGGGTCGGGCAGGAGGCGGAAGGGAATCTGGGCGAAACCGATCCACCAGAGGCTCACGGTCAGAAACGAAATCCGCGACGCCTGACCCCCCGAAAGACCGCCGTACCATTGCGGAAACAGCAGCATGGTCAGGTTGAAGACCAGCAGCAGCACGCTGCCGACGTAGCCCATCGAAAAGCCCCGCGCGCTGACCCGGTCGAAGCGGTCTTCCGTGGCGATTTCGGGCAGGTAGGAATTGTAAAACACGATGCTGCCGCTCCAGCCGATGAGGCTCAGCACAAAGCAGAAAACGGCAAACGTGGTCGTTTCCCGGGTGAAGAAATACAGCAGTCCGCAGCTGACAGAGCCGAGGTAGCAGAAAAATTTCATGAACGCCTTTTTCTGCCCGCTGTAATCGGCGATGGCGGTGGAGAACGGACTCAACAGGGCCACGATCAGGAACGAAACCGAAACGGCATAGGAGAACAGAACGGTGTTTTTGACCGAAAATCCGAGAAAATCGATTACCGGTCCGCCCGCTTCGTTGAGGGCCGTGGCGCTGAAATAAACGGGGAAAATGCTGGAAACGATGACCAGCGAGTGGACGGAATTGGCCCAGTCGTACAGGCACCAGGCGTTCAGAACGCGGGGATTGTTTTTCATTTTTATAAAGACCAGAATGAATTGGGGCTTTGGACAGCGGCGCCGCAACCTGGGGCGGAAAATAGGAAATTATCTCCATTTGTAACATAAAGCGGCGTTTGCCCGTTTGCCAAGCAACGAAAAGTGCCGGAACCTGCCTACCCAACCGCTGTTCCGGACGTTACACCAGGACGCATCGGAAGTCGTGAACAGATACCTGCTTTATATTCTCTATTTCTTTCTGGCGCTTATTATTCTGATAGCCGCCTTTGTCGGCGTAGTTACCGTGACACCCTGGGGCCAGACGCTGGTGACCCGGCAGGTCAACCGCTACCTCGCCAAAAAACTCCAGTCGCCGTTCCGGATCGGCCGCATTGCGTACCGCCTGCCCGACTGGATCGAACTGAACGACGTGCTCTTCATCACGCCCAAAGGCGACACGCTGCTTTCGGGCCAGCGGCTGTACGTCAACATGGATATGCTCGGGCTGCTGCAAAGCCGGATTGCGATCAACGAAGTGGAACTGGATAAGGTCCGGCTGAATGTCAATCGCCTGAAAGCCAGCCCAAACGACCAATCGCCGGACTTTAATTTTCAGTACATCATCGATGCCTTCGACACGGGAGCCCCGCCCAAGCCGCAGGATACCACGGCCGCCCCGCTGGACATCAGCCTGACGGCGGCCCTGCTCAAAGACGTTCGCATCCGGTACCACGACGACGTGGTGGGCATGGAACTGAACACCTACCTCGACAGCCTGCGGACGACCTTCGACAAAACGAACCTGAACCGTTCGCAGTTTCACCTCAACGAGGCCACCATCGACGGGCTGGCGGCGAATGTCCGCCTGTACGAAGGCATCGACAACCCGGCGGATTCGGCGGCCAAAGCGGCGGTCGGGGATACGCTCGACCTCGGACTGGGCTCCTGGAAAATCCGGCGCTCGCGCTGGGACGTACGCATCGAAACGATGGATTTTACCACCAAAGGCGCCATCGGCTACCTCGGGCTGGAGTCCGATTATTTTTACCTGAACGGCCAGCGGCTGGGGCTGCGGTCCTTCACGCTCCAGAACTCGGACCTCAACGCCACCTTTGACAAAAAGACCCGCAAGAACGAACCGGACCCCGTCGGACCCGAAGGCAACGAAGGCCACAACTGGCAAGTGCTGGTCCGCCGCGCCAGTCTGGCCGGGAACCGCATCCGCTACTCCGACAAAAACCAGCCGGTGCAGAAATCCGGTCTGGACTACTACAACCTCGACATTCAGAACCTCGGCCTGCAGGGGCAGAATCTGGCGTATAGCCCCCAGCGTATTGCCGGGAACATCCGGCAGGGGCATTTCTCCGAACGGAGCGGTTTCGTGATGCAGCGGCTGGACGTGGATGCGCAGTACGGCGAAAAAATGACGTCGCTCACCAACCTCTATGTGCAGACGGGCAAATCCATTCTCCGCGACGGGCTGGTGATTCGCTACGATTCGCTGGCGCAGCTCGAACGGGCCGACAATCCGCGGGTGGCCGAGCGCATCCGGGTGCAGATGAACCTGCGGCAAAGTGCGCTGGCCGTGTCGGATGTGCTGCAGCTGGCTCCGTTTCTGGCCGATACGCCGCCGTTTGCCGGAAACCGCGACGCCTACATCCGGTTCAACACCCGGGCATCGGGCACGTTGGCCAACCTGTCGATTCCGGTGTTTGAAATGGCCGCCTTTTCCGGTACCCGGCTGGTGGCGCGCGGCCAGCTCCGCAACGTGGCCAATCCTGAGCTTTTTGGGGTGAACATGACCATTCTGGATGCGGCCACCAACCGGAGCGACCTCGCCAAGATGCTGCCGGCCGGTACGCTGCCCGAGTCGTTTCGGCTGCCGCCCCGGTTCCGGATGGCGGGTCGGTTGACGGGCACCTTGAACAATCTGGACGCCGACGCCCGCCTGCAAACCGACTGGGGAACGGCGGCGTTCGACGGACGGCTGGCGAACTTTGTGACGGGCCGGAACCAGCGCTATCAGGGTACGCTCAATTTGCAGGACTTCAACGCCGGGCGTTTCATCGGGCAGGAGGCACAGGTTGGCGAAATCAGCGGACAGGCCACGTTCAACGGGACGGGCATCGACCCCAAATCTGCCAACGCCACCTTTGCGGTCAACCTGACGGAGGCCGTGCTGAACCGGTATCGGTACCAGCGGTTCAACGCCCAGGGCCAGTACGTGCGGGGCAATCTGGCACTGCGGGGTTCGCTCGACGACCCGAACGCCCGGATTGTGGTGGACACCCGCGTGGACTTGCAGACGGAATATCCGGCCCTGGACGGAACCGTGGACATCAACGAACTGAACCTCCAGCCGCTGGGCTTCTACAACGAGCCGCTGAGCGTCAAAGGCCGGTTTATTCTCGATTTCCAATCGACCAATCCGACCCTGCCCGACGGCCAGCTCATTGCCCGCGAGACGGTGGTTTCCTACAAAAACAAAACGTATCCGATTGATTCGCTGTACCTGCTGGCCCGCACCGCCGGAGCGGAGAAGATCCTGCGCGCCCGCGTTCCGTTCGGGCAGATCGACGTGACGGGCAATTATGCCTACACGCGGCTGTACGACCTCATCGCCGGAGAAGTAAACCGGTATTTTACCATTCCGGACCTGAAATACAGCACGGTCAAGCCGCCGTACCACGCCAATATCGACGCCAAAATTCACAACCACCCGCTGTTGCAGGCTTTTGTGCCGAACCTGACCCGGATGGATACGGTCCGCCTGGACGCTTACATCGACAACCGGCTGGACACGACGCTCATCGCCCACCTGACCACGGGCACCATCGAGTACGATACTTCGCTGGTGCAGAACGTGACGGTTAACCTGCTGGCCGTCAACAACCAGCTGACGATGGACAGCCGGGTGGCGGCCCTGCGCTATGGGGACTTCAACATCGGCACGACCGAACTGACCGGCAAGGCCGGAGCCAACCAGCTTGATTTCCGGCTGGTGAGCAAGGACTCGACGGGGCAGGATCGCCACGGCCTCGCCGGGCAGCTGGCGCTGAAAAACAGCAACTACCTGCTGCGCCTGAACGTAGACGGCCTGCTGACCAACTACCGCTACTGGCGGAGCGATACCACCGGCTTTATCCAGTACGGCAAAACGGGGCTGCTGGCCGACCGCTTCCAGCTTCAGTCGGGCGAGCAGCGGATTTTCGTCAACAGCACGGAGCCGCGTCCGAATGCGCCGGTGCGGGTGGAAATGCGGCAGATCGACCTGTCGGACATGGCCAAGCTGGCGAACCAGGACACGACGATGGCGAGCGGCACGCTGAACGGCGACGTCATTCTGAGCGATTATTTCACGAACCTGCGCTTTGTTGGCAACCTGTCGGTCGATAGCCTGCGGGTCATGCAGCAACCCATCGGAAACGTACGCGCCCGGTTTGAAGATGCCGACCGGCGCATCGGGGTCAATGCGACGGTTGCCGGACCTTACAACGACGCCGAGGTTCGGGGCTTTTACAACCCCACCAGCGAACCTGATGCCCTCGCTTTCCAGATCGCGCTGCGGCGGATCGACGCCCGGACCATCGAGGCGTTCAGCTTCGGCCAGCTGCGGGATGCCCGCGGCGAACTGCGCGGAAACATCGACGTGGCCGGACCGATTTCCTCCCCGCGCATCAACGGGCAGATGAATTTCGATTCGGTCGGGTTCAATCTGGCGCAGCTGAACGCTTATTACCTCATCAAGGATGAGACGCTGCGTTTCGACAATCAGGCCATTCGGTTTACCGACTTCAACATCCAGGACGCGCAGGGGCAGGTGCTGACGACCAACGGGACGGTTACGGTCAGCGACGTGCCCAACGTTTCCTACGACCTGCGGGTGGCGGCCAACAAGTTTCAGGTCCTGAATGCGGGCCGGAAAGACAACGATTATGTCTACGGAAACGCGGCCATCACCACCAGCCTGCGGATTCGGGGCAAAGGGGCTTCGCCTTCCGTTGTCGGGGATATCAAGCTGGAAGACAATAGCAAAGTGACGGTGGTAATGCCCGACCAGACCCCGGCGCTGAACGAGGCGCGGCAGACGGTGGTGTTCATCGACCGCAACGATACGCTGGCCCTGCGCAAATATTTGACCCGTCCGAAAGTCGATACGACCAACACCCGGATTCGCTTCGAAGAACTGGCCAATTCCAACATTTCGCTCAATATTGAGGCAAACGAAAAGTCGGAAATGAACATCATCATCGACGAACTGAACGGCGACAACCTGCGTGCCCGCGGCAACGCCCGCCTGACGGTCGGGATGAATTCTTCCGGCGACCTTACCCTGCTGGGCCGCTACGACGTGACGGAAGGGGAGTACGCCCTGACTTACCAGGTGCTCAAGCGGCAGTTCAAAATCAACAAAGGCAGTTCCATCGTCTGGACCGGCGACCCGCTGAAAGCCACGCTCGACATTGCGGCCATTTACGAGGCCAACGCCGCCCCGGAAAATCTGATTGCCAACGAATCGACCAGCCAGCTGACCCCGGCCTACCGGCAGAAGCTGCCCTTCAACGTCGTGCTGACCATGAAAGGGCTGCTGAGCGCCCCGCAGCTGGGCTTCGACATCCGGCTGCCCGAACAGCGGAACTTCATCGTCGAATCCAACGTGCTGTCGGATGTGGAAGACAAACTCCGCCTGCTCCGCCAGGACCAGTCGCAGATGAACAAGCAGGTTTTTGCGCTGCTCGTCCTGAATAATTTCATCGCCGAAAATTCGGCCAGCTTCTTCTCGGGCGGCGGCAGCAGCGGCAACAGCGCGGAACTGATTGCCCGCAACAGCGTCAGCAAAATCCTGTCCGAACAGCTGGAACGGTTTGCGTCGAACATCATCAAGGGTGTTGATTTCGATTTCAACCTGATGTCGCAGAACGCCTACACCAACACGACCTCGGGCACCCGCACAGACTTCAACGTGGGCCTGTCGAAGAGCTTCCTCGAAGGGCGGCTGACGGTGACCGTCGGGCGCAATTTCGTGCTGGAAAACAATACGGGCATCAACCGCAACCCGAACGAGGTCTTCGACAACGCTTCGCTGAACTACAACCTGTCCCGCGACGGCCGCTATGCCCTGCGTTTCTACCGCAACAACGCGTATCAGGCGTCCACCACGGCCACCCTGGAGGGCTACGTCATCGAAACGGGCGTCGGTTTTGTCATCACGGTGGACTACAATCTGCTGAGTGAGCTGTTCGGGAAAAAGAAGGAAGATACACTATGAACCCACGTTTTGATTCAGGCCGGACAGCGGCGGGGCCGAAAGGGCACCGGACCGCCGTGCTGAGCTTTTGCGGCATTCTTTTCGCCCTGTCTTCCTGCACCCTGAGCGGCAAACTGCCCCGGAATGAGAAGCTGTTTTACAGCTCGGAAATCCGGATGCAGACCGATTCGACCATCGGGAAAAAGGAGGCGTCCGGCCTGGAAACGATGCTGGAGGACATGGCCCGGCCCAAGCCCAACAAGCGGCTTCTGGGATTTCCGTTCAAGGTCTGGCTGTATTACATGGTGGGCGAACCCCGGCGGGAAAACGACTTCCGGAGCTGGTTCCGCCGCCGGTTCGGCGAACCCCCGGTTTTCGCCAGCGCCAAAGCCATTTCGTCCAACGCGCTTATTTTTGCGCAGCAGCTGGAAAACGAAGGCTACTTCCGTTCCACCGCCCGCGGCGGACTCGAACCGGGACCGAAAGAGTACTTCGAAAAGGCGGTTTATCAGGTAAACGTCCAGCCCCGTTATTACCTCGATTCGATTATCACGCTGACGACCGACACGACCCAGGCGGTGCAGAAGGCGCTGGGACAGGCCAATAAGAATTCGCTGCTGCGGGAGGAAAAACCGTACCGTTTTCCGGTCATTCAGGCCGAGCAGGAGCGGATCAGTTCGCTGCTGCGGCGTCAGGGCTTTTACTATTTCCAGCCCGATTACGTCGCGTTTCTGGCCGATACCAACTACGCAACCCGGAAAATGCGCCTGTACGTCGCCCTGAAACCGGACATGCCGGAGGCCGCCCGACTGCAATATTACATCCGTAATGTGTTCATTTACCCGAATTACACCCTGACCAGCAACCTCCAGACGCAGGCCGTCAACGATACGAACCGACGCCGGGCGGTCCCGTACGGAAGGCGGATTCTGGTGGTGGATTCGGCCGGGACGTATAATCCGAAGCTGTTCCGGGATGTGCTGAGCGTTCGGCCGGGCCGCCGCTATAACAGCCGGGCGCAGGACCTGACGCTGTCGCGGTTCATCAACCTCGGAACGTTTAAGTTTGTCCGTAACCGCTTTCAGCCGCTGACCGAAAACGACACGGCTTTTCTGGACGCGCACTATTATCTGACGCCCTATCCCAAGAAGTCGGCCCGGCTCGAACTGGCGGGGGTGACCAAGTCCAACAACCTGGCCGGGTCGCAGCTGACGCTGGGCTGGCGCAACCGCAACTCCCTGAACCGCGCCGAACTGCTGATTATCAACGCCAACGTTGGCATCGACTGGCTCATCGGCGGCGGCACCGACTCGGTGGGGCTGGCCAATTACCGCTACGGGCTCGAAACCACGCTTTCGTTTCCGCGGCTCGTTTCGCCCATTCGCTTCCGGTACGACCGTCGGCAGCTGCTGCCCAAAACCAATTTTACGCTCGGCTATGATGCCATCATCCGGCGCAACCTCTACACCCTGAACCAGTTCCGCGGCTCGATCAGTTACGCCTGGCAGAAGAACGCCAAAATCGAGCAGACCTTCCAGCCGCTGGGGGCTACCTATGTCCGGACGGGAAATTTTGGCCCCCTGTTCTTTGCCCTGTTTACGGACGCGGATACACTTAATTACAACGACGAGGAACTGGAAAACCTGCTGGCCTCGGACCAGTTGATCCTCAATTCGGTCTACAGTTTCAACTACAATTCCTCTCCCCGGACCGCGGGCCGCCACACCTTCCGGACGACCTTTAATGCCGAACCGGCGGGCAACCTCATCGGCGCACTGGCCCGCGATGAAGATGAAGATGGCAAAAAGACCCTGTTCGGCGTTCCCATTTCCCAGTACGTCCGGGTCGATGCCGACAACCGCTATTATTTCCGGATGTCGCCCCGCCTGACCTGGGCCAACCGGATCAACGTGGGAGTTGGGGTGCCTTACGGAAATTCCGAAAAGATGCCTTTCGTGAAGCAGTTCTTCGCCGGAGGCAGCACCAGCATCCGGGCGTTTCGGCCGCGGGGCGTCGGACCGGGTTCGTATACGCCCCGTCGGTCCAACCGGCGGGTGTTCCTTCAGGACGGCGGCGGGGACATCAAGGCCGAATTCAGCACCGAACTCCGGCCCCAGTTCAACAAGTATCTGCAGGGAGCCGTTTTTCTGGACGTCGGCAACGTGTGGATGTTCAAAGACACGCTGACGTTCGGCTCCGGTTCCGTTTTCGGGAAAGACTGGTACAAACAGCTGGCCGTCGGGGCGGGCGCGGGCATCCGGCTCGATTTTTCCTACTTCGTCTTCCGCCTCGACCTTGCTTTCCCGCTCAACAAACCCTTCCTGCCCGAAGGCGAACGCTGGGTCGGCGACAACATCCGCTTCGGCAACCGCGCCTGGCGGAGGGAGAACCTGATTCTGAACATCGCCGTAGGGTACCCGTTTTAGAATGACTGAATGTTGAATGATTGAATGACTAAATAGCTCCGCAGGGTCCAGATTAGCGGAGCTATTCAGTCATTCAGTCATTCAACATTCAGTCATTCAAAGCGCAGCGCCGCTACTTTCCCGTCCATCGTCGTCACCAGCACGCGGCGGCGCGAAAGGGGCTGGATGCGGTTGACCATGGCGTTGGAGAGTTTGTGGGCGAAGCGGATGCGGCGGGTCGATTTGTCGAGGCCGTAGATGACACCGTCGTCGGTAGGGACGAACACGACCCCGTCTTTTTCGGTGATGGGGGACGGGGAGATTTCGTAGCCGTACCGGCAGTTGACAAACCAGTCGGCCTGCATCTGGCCGGAGCGGGTGGACAGGGCGTAGACGCTGTCCTGCATGCACTTGATGTAAATGACCGACTTGTCTTCCGAAGCGCCGATGGATTCAAAGCCTTTATGCTGATTTGATTTCCAGATTTCGCGGCCGGTAGCGGCGTCGAGAGCCGTCACGGTGCGGTCGGGCGTTTGGATAAAGACGCGGTTGTGGGCCAGAATGGGCGTGCAGGCCGCCGGGGAGAAGTTGCGCAGCTTGCCGTTGGTCCATTTCCAGGCGAGCTTACCCGTGCTTTTGTCCAGCGCGTACAGCGTACTGCCCCACGAACCGAAATAGACACGCTGGTCGTCGGCCGTCGGGATGGATTCGACAAATTCGCTTACGCCGTCAAATTCCCAGAGTTTTGCTCCGTCTTTCAGGGAAAACGCCCGGAACTTCCCTTCCGAACTGCCGATATAAACCGTTTTTCCGTCTACCAGCGGGGAGGCCACGAGGGGGCGGCCGGTCGCCTGTTTCCAGATGACGTTGCCGTTCTTCCGGTTCAGGTAGTAAACCGTGCCGTCGGTCGAGGCGACCACCACGCCTTTTGAGGTCAGGTCCGGGGTGGCGTACACTTTGCCGCCGGTCTGAAACCGCCACCGGTCGCGGCCGGTTTCGGGGTCGAGAGCGACCACCTGTCCGTGGGTGTTGGGATAAACCGCCAGCCGCCGGTCGGCCACGATGCCCGCGCCGATGTCGCTGCTGTCCTGCTTCTCCCAGTCGGGCCGGACGTTCGGGTAGGTTTGGTTGAGGGCGTACGACGGGCGGGGGTGGCGCGTGTTGTCTTTGCTGAAATCGTGCTTCCGGAGAACTATCGTGTTCCAGACGGGCCTGGTCGTTAGGCCGGGCGTACGTTCCTCGAACCGCATCGTGTCGTTCTGAATTGTGACGAGGTTGTACCCGCCCACCGGATCGGTCGCCCGGAGGTTGGAGCGCCCCATGACGGCCGGGATGCCTTCAAAATTCATCGACCGGTTGCGGTGCCCGTGACCGCAGAAAGCCGCCTGCACGTTGACGCCCTTCAGCTCGTCGGTGAGCAGATACCAGTTCGCCAGCGATTCGTCGAGCGGGTAATGGTTCATGAAAATCAGGGGCTGGCCGGTCCGTTTCAGCGTTTCGAGTTCTTTTTTGACCCAAAGCACATCTTCCCGCGCCACCAGCCCGGGCGACATCCGCATGTTGGGGCCGCTGCCGCAGCCAACGAACCGGTATTTGCCCGCCGTGAACGCAAACCGTTCGGCCCCAAACACCTGCCGAAAGACGTTACAGCCGTTTTCGGACCATTTGGAATCGTGGTTCCCGGGAAAAACGTAATACGGATAAATCAGCTGGTCGAGGATGCGTTTGGTCTCCCGGAGTTCGGTTTCGGTGCCAAAGTCGGTGAGGTCGCCCGTGACCACCACAAACGCCAGTCCCGACTGGGTGTTGATGTCGGCGACGGTCCGCTGCAAATCTTCCGCGGCCGTGGCCGGAGCACCGATGTGCGTGTCGGTAACGAACGCAAAGCGGAGCGGCTGTTCGGACTGGGCTTTGGCAAAAAGGGCAAAAAGGGTCAGAAAGAAGAGTGGGATAGCAAATCGAATCATGCGGCAAACTTACGCCAAATCGGGCGAGGTTAGGGCCGGATAAAGCAGATTTTTGCGTTGCCGTCAGTCTTTCAGGGGATAGCTGAAGTGAAAAACCTTCATGGGAATGCCGCCCGTTGTCCGGTAAAATTCGATGGCGTGTTTGTCGATGGCTTCCGCCTGCACAAAGACCTCCCCGGCGCCGATCTGGTGGCAGTAGCGAAGTAATTCGTCTACCAGCTGCCGCCCGATTCCCTGCCGCTGAAAGTCGGGGATGATGGCCAGTTCGTATAGATACACATGCGGTTTGACCGGGTAATACTGCGGAAGCAGGTAAGCCGTCAGGCCGCCGACGACCTCCTGTTCGGCCTGGGCCACCAACGCGATAAAATCCTGCCGGGTCAACAGCTCTCCGAGCCGGGCAGGGTCCGGTGCGGAGAGCGGCTGTACCTCAAATACGTTTTCGAATACGTGAACGAGGGCTGTAAAATCATCCAGGTCCGAAACTTCCAGTTTTTTAATAGTTACAGCCATGTGCATGGATGCGCGTCAATTTGTGGGGAAAAGAATCTCCGGAACCTGAGGGAATACGGGGTGGGATCAGGGCCACCACGGGATTCCCGTTTAACTCGCCGGCCGGAAAATCTTTGCCGCTTCCTGGAGCCAGATTGCCTTGCCTTCGCAGGTCCAGTGCGAATCGCCGACCTGATAAACCGGCTGGCGACTCGTCTGGTACGGAGTGTACACATCGATGACCGGCACCCGGAGCGCCGGATGCTGCTGCACCCGTTCGATCAGGTGGTTATAGCGGCCCAGTTCCGGAGCCAGAATGCTGGTTTTATTCGGAATAATGGAAAGATACACCTCGTCGAAACCCAGGCGTTTGTAACGTTCCGCGGTGGCGTTGACCGAATCGACCAGCCGGGCCACCTCGGCATCGGTCACCGGGCTGAACGAAGAATGGATGAGCGTACTGTCGGTATCCAGCCCGTACAGGACATGCTGCCCGTTCGGCGTCACGGTAACTTTGGGATTGACGCGGTCAAACCAGTGCTGATTAAACCGGGCTTTCTGCTCCTTGAGCCAGAGAAACAGGTCGTTGCCGAAGAGCAGGGTTTCCAGCCGTTCTTCGATACCCGGGGCCGAAATCAGTTCCTCCGCTTCCCGGATGCGCTGTGGCCAGCGGACCTCCGCTACTTTTTCCGGCTGAACCCGCGTAGAATCTGATACGACCCGGATCTGGTTCACCACCTGACCGAAGTGCTCGCGGAAATGCCGCTCCACGCTTTCCAGAATCAGCACATTCCGGCGATTCGGGTGGAGCTGGACCGTCCGGGGACGTTCCCAGTGCGTATAAGCGTAGTGTTCGGTCGGAAAGTCGCGAGAGTCGATGCGGGCCGGTTCCAGAAAGCTGTCGCCGATGACGTACAGGTGGTCGGGCAACCGGGCCGGAAACTGGGGCTTCGGACAGGGCGGCGGCGCGGCGCGAAACTGCGGCAGGTTCGACAAGCGGTACAGATCACCGTAGCGGTAATCATCGGTAACCAGCCCCGTCCGGTGCAGGTCCCGCATGACGGACGTGGAACAGCCCCCGGCATAAATCACCAGGGCCAGCAGAAGGACGATATAACGAAGCACTTTCATAAGCAATACTTACCGGAGTTTGATCGACCAGACCTGAACCGCTTTTTCGCTGCTGCCGTAGACAAACAGCTTGTTCCGGGAGGCCGAATACTGGAGGGTTACGGGATAAAGCGCCGGAATGGGCCGGTCGCCGATGGGGTGGCCCGCCAGGTCGTACAGGGTCGTAAAGGTACCCGATTTTACGCTAATTATCTTTAAACCGGCATCCAGGGCGTGATAACGGATGGTGGTCTGCCCCGAAATGAGGCTCCGCACCTCAAACAACTGCCTGCCGTTCTGGTCGAGCACCGCAATTTCGGTATCGGTGGCCCGCAGCAGCAGGTAGTCCGTCTGGCCCTCTTCCAGCAGCAGTCGGAACGAGCCGCGGCGGATGGGGCGGTACAACTGCGTCCGGTCGGCTTCCTGCCCGTCTTCGCCGATGCGCACCAGTTCGCCCTGCTGCGTGATGGTGGTCAGCGTGGCCGGAGAACCGCTGTCGATAAAGGCCGGACCGACCATTTCGGCCTTCAAATCAACCGGAAAACCTGTGGCCCGGGTGCCGTTTTCGTACCAGAGAAAAACCCGGCCTTCCTTCTGGACGGACAGTACGGTCAGGGCCTGCCTCCGGCTGACGGCCTGAAACGGCGGACGGCCCTCCCCGCTGGCGTTGACGGCAAACTGCCGGGTAAACCGCTTCTCCGCCTTGCTGAAGCCGTAAACACTGCCGTCGCGGTGGCCCGCTAGCAGCAGCAGACTCGGGTGACGCACGGCCCGCAGCGTCGAAGGGTCGAGACCCTCGGGCAGCCGGACGGAGCTGAATTTGACGAGGCCGTTGGCCGGGTCGGCAAAGTACAGCGAGCGGTCGGTGGTAAAGGCGTACTGCAGGCGACCGTTGTCGAGGTAATTGACCGGAACCAGCGAACTGCGTACCGGGCCGTCGAGCGCCGGCAAAATCTGCTTTTCGCCCTCCGGCGTAATCTGGACGAACTGCCGGATGTTGTCGATGGCCCACAGATACCCCGTTCCGCCGACGAAGTCCCCAAGGACAAACGGCGTGCTGGTCGGCGGGGCGTTGAATTCAATTTTTTTCTGCAGAAAGACCCGGTTGAAGACCGCTTCGCTGGCCCGCCGCGTGGTGCGGCCCACGGCAATGGTCGAGTAAATGTGGTCGCGGCTGTAACTGCTCTGGTAAACCAGGTTTTCGACGTTGTCGAGCGTCGTTTCGTCGTGGTTCAGCAGCCGTTGCCAGGCCAGCGGCCAGTTGGCGCTCATGGATTCCCCGGCCCGGTCGAAGCGGGTGAAAACGGTAAAATGCGCCGGTCGCAGGGTTTGCGAAAGCAATTCGCTCTGGCGGCGGTTGGCGGTCCAGACCTGTTCGTCGCGCAGGGCCTGCAGGTATTCCTGCATCACTTCCTGGCTGTTGGCGATGACCAGATACGGCCCTTCCTGCGTGACCCAGCTGGTCGGAAACCCCCGGAACAGACCTCCGAAGAGGTAGGCGGGCAGGTCGGGAGTGGTGATCCGGGTGAGGTTGTGTTTCAGAAAAGGGCGGGCGCTGGACACGGCCTTGCTGCCATTGAGCAGAAAAGACGCCAGCTGGTAGCGGTCCGACAGTTTTTCGGGATTCTCCGAACGAATCAGCAGCACAAGCCGGCGCTCGGACGAGGGCGCATCGAGCCGGACCAGCGCAATTTCCGAACCCACAAACCGGTAGACGTTGGCGGCGTTTTTTTGCAGCAGAGGTCGCAGCTTCCGCCGTCCCTGCCGAAAGGTCGGATCTTCCTCCGAATTGATAAAGGGTGTCAGGGCTTCGCCGAAACGCATGCCGTCGGTGAGGCCAATGTGAAAAAGCGAGGTGGCCGATTCCGGAACGAGCGCCCCGCAGCCAATCCGACCCGGTGTCTGCCCGGCAAAAAGGCGCGCCAGGGCCGTCTGGGTGCCGATGTCTTCCCGCGAGGTTCCGATCAGGTGCGTGCGGTTGGCCGAGGCCCGGAACTGCGTCTTGATTTCGGTGGGCAGAAACGCCCGCAGGGAGCGGGTCTGCCAGTCGGTGGTTTGGCTGACGGGCGTCGTCAGCAGGGATTCCAGAACGGAGCTTCGGATGTACATGCCGCCGAGGGTGTGGGGCCGCACGAGTTTCACATCGGCCCGCTGCAGCGGAGTTTCGGCAAACGGCTGGTGAATCCGCCGGACCACGCTTTCGATAAGCAGCGTTGACGGGCTGCCCACCAGAAAGTCGTCGAGGACCAGAAATGACCCCAGCGACTGGTTCCCGACGGTCAGCAGCTCCCGGATTCGTTCGCCCTGGTAGGGGTGGGCCAGCACCCGGAAGCGGTCGGCGTCGGGTTTCAGAAGCCGGTCGACCAGAGCCCGGTCTTCGGCCGTCCGGATGGGAATGTAAAACAGGAAGTCGAGTTTGTCCCGGGCGATGCGGTGGAGGGAGTACCAGATTGGTTTGCGGCGCAGAAACCGGAGGGCGTCGGCTGTATCGAGCGGGGTCCAGACAAACTGGTCGAGGGCCTGCACGGCTTCGTGAAAAACGGGCGTGTAACGGAGCGTCATTTGCCCGAGCCGGGCCTTTTTGGAAACCGTGTCCTGCAGGACCGGACTTTCCATGACCACCAGCGCATCGGACGGAATCAGTTCCCAGGTCGACCGGATGGGTTGCGTCCAGCGGCGATACCCGAAGTAGCCCGCCGCCAGCAAAGCCAGCAGACCCAGACCGATCCAGAAACGTTTTGAAATCATACCCGTGCGTTGGTGGGAGAAAAGTCGAAAATAAAAACACGGATTAACCAATAAAACAGAAGGGGCCGGATTTTATTCTCCGTACCAATCAGTTTTATCCGTTGAATCCGTGTTGGGATTGGTAATGATTAAGCCCGAACCGGCTGTTTCTTCTCGGCGGCCCGGATGGCTTTCACCTTGGAAGACAGGTCCACCCGGAATCTGGCCAGTTCACGGAAGCTCTGCATGCAAACTTTCAGCAGCTTCCATTTCAGGATCGAAACCGTGCCGGTTTGCCGCTCCTTGTGGACAATCGGCAGATCGAACGTGTTCTGACCGGCTTTCCGCGCCATCACCGCCAGGAAGATGTTCGGAGCGAACGGCGGAGGAGAGGGCAGTTGTGCCAGCAGTGCCCGGAGGTAGTTGCCTTCGATGAGCCGGAAGGGAATATTGCTGTCTTTGATGTACGTCCCGTAAATGAAAAAGAGGCTCATGCGCAGAATCCGCGTGATGACCAGACGGGCCAGGGCGTCGTAACGCTCTTCCCGGTAGCCCAGAATAAACTTGGACTGATGCCGTTTTTCCCAGAGTTTGGCAAAATCGTCGGTAATGAACTGGTCGTCGCTGTCCGTCTGGAACACGTATTCCGACTCCATCGCAACTGCTCGCCTGTAGCCGTTCACCACGGCATTGCCGTGTCCGCCGTTGGGCTGGTGAACCACCTCCAGTTTGTCAGGATACTGGGGCTTAAGACTATCGAGAATTGCCCCCGTGCGGTCTTTGGAGCCGTCGTTGACCACGATCAGGCGGGTATTCTGGGCCGGGAACTGCCGGTTGAGCAGGTCAATCCAGGACGCTACAACGATATGAATGCATTCTTCTTCGTTGTAAGCGGGCATCACAATTGAGAGTTTCAAACTCATGTTGCGGGAACAAAAGCGTTATTGCCGGCCGGAGCAATCGTCGTGAAAGAACACGGCCTGGCGTATTGATACAGTTTCCTACGAACAAAGATACTTAAAATGCCCTGTTCAGCAGGGGGGGCTGTTAGAAGTATTATTATATGGGATTTTCCTTTATTAAACGGCTGTTCTAGTCGTTTAGTAGGAAAATATGTCTTTCAGAGAGTTAATCGGCTTTTCGAACAGGTGCCAGGACGCACTCGCCAGCAGGGTGGTCAGGCCGAACAAAAAGAAAAGTTTGACCACCATCAGGTCCGCGCCGGGAGGAAACAGGGCCGCAAGCCGATTCCAGAGCTGTACCGTCGGATGGGAGACCGGGGTGTGGTAGGCGTTGAACACAAAATTGTGGAAGATATACAGCCCGTAACTGATCTGGCCCAGGTACCGGCAGACCGCATGTTCAAAAAGCCATTTCACCCCGCCGGTGAAGCCCACCGCCGACCGGCCGACCAGCGTCATACCCAGCACCGAACCCGCCAGCCGCTCCCACACTTCGGTCTGGATGTTGTGCACCTCCGGGTACGTTTTGGCATAGGCCACCACCAGCACGAAAGCCAGCAGGGCCGCCACCACCAGCGCTGAGTTCTGGAACAGCTTCTCAAACCGATCCCGTTCGTACAGAAACAGGTAGGCCAGCAGGCCGCCCAGCCCGAAGGCATCCAGGCAGCAGATGGTCGATACGTAGCCGACCATCCAGGGCTGGCCGGTGGCAAACAGGACGTAACGGCTGGCTACCGCGCCGGTAATCATCAGCAGCATCGTCAGCACCACATGGCGGCGGGGCACGAAGAAAAGCAGGAGCGGGAAGAACAGATAAACCTGCTCTTCCACCGCCAGCGACCAGAAGTGGTCGATGCTCCCCATCCAGGACTGGTGCGAGGCAATGTACAGATTGGTGGCGTACAGCAGGTTCCAGGCCAGCGTTTCCCGGACAGGCGGAATGTGCGCCAGCGCCAGCGCGAGAATGACGAGGTAGTACAGCGGAAAAATCCGGAGGGTGCGGCGGATGTAAAACGTCCGGAGGTAGAAACCCAGGCCGCCTGGCCGTTTGCCGTGTTTATCCTTGCTGCTGAGCAGAATCCGGGAAATCAGAAAGCCGCTGAGTACGAAGAAGATCGTTACGCCCAGTGGTCCCAGCGGCAGCTTGTTGCGCTCCGCCAGCCAGTGGTCCACCAGCACCAGCAGCACCGCCACGAACCGGAGTCCGTCGAGTTGCGTCAGGTAGGAGGTAGGTCCTGGGGCGGGAACCGGCTTTGGAGAAAGGAGTCGGGGGCGGGGAGCGGCGGCAGATTGCCAGACAGAAACTTCTGGCAAAGATGTCGAATTCAGCGCTACGCCGGCTACTGCTACGCGACCGACCAGACCGGTGTTTTCACCAGTCTGGCGGTTAGCAAAATAGGGTTTCAATACGTTATCGTTTAAAATCAAGCAATGCAAAATCCTTTCAGTTTTGCATAACGGTGAGTTTTAGACGTACGAAACAGGCGAGCTCAGTACGCGAAGCGGTCTTTCAGCGAATTGATCGGCTTCTCAACTATAGACCACGAAAGCGCGGCCAGGGTCACAGTAAGCCCGTAAAAAAATATTACCTGAACATAGGGATTTACCAGACCCTCGGGCAGAAATGCCGCCAGGCGATTCCAGGCCCGGACAGTTGGGTAATCGGAAGGGGTGTGGTAGATATTGAATACAATATTATGAAAAAGATAAAGACCGTAGCTAATTCGGCCCAGGTAGTTACTAAGCGGATGTTCCAGAAAGGTCCGGGTCAGGCCCCGGTAGCCCACTACCGCGCCGCCGATCAGAAAAAAGCAGAAGAGGGAGGTGAAAAAACGGTCCATTACATCCGTAAACAGATTGCGGGCCGGTTCCAGCGTTTTGAGGAAGTACAGGTCCGCGACGTACAGCCCGAAGCTCAGCGCCAGCAGCCAGCCGTTGCCGGCCAGCTTCTCGAACCGGTCGCGGTGGTTGACCATCAGCCAGGCCAGCACGCCGCCCAGGCCGAAGGCATCCAGACAGGTGGGCATCATCACAAACTGAACCATCCAGGCCGCCCCGGTCAGAAACAGGTAAAGGCGCAGCAAAAACGCGATGGCGACCAGCAGACCCAGCATGCGGAGCAGGTAGCGATCGGGCGTGTAAAACACCAGGAACGGAAAAAAAATGTAAAACTGCTCCTCCACGGCCAGCGACCACAGGTGGTCCACCGCCCCGAACCAGGTTTGATGCAGGGCAATCCAGATGTTCTGGGTGTAAGTCAGAAACCAGACCAGATACTCCCGCACGGCCGGGAAACTCACCGCCGCCAGCACAAAGAGAGTCAGGTAATAAATGGGAAAAATCCGGAGACTGCGGCGGATGTAAAATTGCTTCAGGGAATGTCCGTGGCCCCGTTCCAGCTTCCGGTCTTTGGTCTTGCTGTGCAGCAGGATGCGGGTAATCAGAAAGCCGCTCAGCACAAAAAACAGATTGACCCCAAAGTAGCCCAGCGGCAGCCGCACCCGCTCGCCCAGCCAGTGGTCCAGCATGACCAGCGTCACGGCGACAAACCGCAGTCCGTCGAGCTGGGCAAGGTAGTTTTTTTCGGTATGGGAAGTCTGTATGGTCGTTGGAACGGACATGGAAGTCAAAGTTGTGTGGTTTGATGAAGAATCTGCGGCGTCATCCCGAACCGGACGGCCCCTTTTTCGTACGTCAGGATTCCCATTCGGTACCGGCCCGGTCGCACAAACTCCTTGGAAATCTGCGCCTGAAAAACATCCGTGTAGTAACCGGACGACGGCACGGGTTCGGGAACCGAATACGGTCTCAGCGGTCGGGCCGCTACAACATACGTACTGTCCCTGCCGATCAGGACGATGTACGACCCGTCGTCCGGGCGGGTCAACGTGCTGTTTTTGGCCCTGAACCGGGTCAGATTGAAGAAATATTTTTCTTCGCCAATCCGGTCAATCCGCTCGCTGACGGGCCCGGCACCCCGGCAAAGCTGCGCGGTATCCACCGGGAGCGGCAACTCCTTGACGTCTTTAAAAACAAGTCCGACCTGTTCCCGCACGGGTGCCGGGGTCTGCATCTGCCAGGTCAGAAACGTGGCTACTGCTTTTCGGCGCTGGTTGATGAGTCCGTCGAGGCACTGGTAATCCGCATACAGGCTTACCGGCACAACAACCAGCATGGCCACCAGCCAGTTCCGCCGCAGGTGAGGACTTCTCCGGTATAGCCAGACGAAATACAGGTAACAGACGCTCAAAAACAGCGGGGAGTAAACTTTGTACCGTCCCTGCAAGAGGTATCCGGCCCCGCCGAACCCAACGCGGGCGTAGACGGTCATGGCGGCCGTGCCGAGCAGAAACAGCGTGGTGCCGACAAAGAACGTATTCCAGAAAGCGCCCGAGGCGTGGCGTTCGGCAATCGTCCGGCTGGTCAGCAACAGGCGGAGGAGGTGAAAAAGAGCAAAACCCACCCCGATCAACCCACCCAGAAAGGCCAGCCAGAGCGGATTTTCGTAGCCAAGGTTGTACGGTTTGGTATATGGAAACGTGTCCAGAAAAGCGCCGAAGAAGACAAAAAAGGCCTTGACCCATTCGCCGAAGCCAAACAGAAAGGCGGAGGGAAAGAAGCTCACCCGGCTGTAATTGGCAAAATACCCCAGTACACACAGGAAACCGACGCTCAGCCAGCCCAGCATCCGGATGCCCTGCCGACGCCAGAGAAGAACGACGGTGCCTGAGGCAAAGACCAGAAACCCGTTTCCGCTCGTAAAGGAGGCCATCACCGCCAGCGCCAGCGCCCCGAGGAAGGCCGGACGCCCGCCAAGAGCCAGCAGGTAAAAAGCCCCGAGCGCAAAGGCCAGAATGTAGAAGTTCTGAAGGGAGGCCATCGCCCAGATCAGGTTCTCGTGCGATTGCAGCGTAAGCAGCAGAAAGGGCACCGGCAGAAAATAGAACAGCGGCAGACCGGTTCGCCGGAACGCCAGCCCCAGCACGCCCACCGTCGCAAAGAGACCCAGGACACCGATCAGGGTCAGGCCGTAAAAATTGAGTTGTCCGGCCAGTTTATAATACAGGAAAAAAAGGCTGCGGGTCCAGACAATGCGGTGTTCCCAGTGCTGGTCAAAGAGCCGCGCCAGCTTCCGGCCCGTTCCGGGCGTATTTTTCAGGAGCAGCAGATGGTCCTGAATCATGTAATCGTCCCAGTAGGGCAGGTTGACGGCATAAGTCACTACCGCCCCGGTAACAATAACAAAGGGAAGCAGCAGGACTAAACCGGCAAGAATAGTTCGCAGGGACATTCGTTTCGGGTTATGGCAGACGGTGTGGCGGCTACCAGTTTTTCTCAATCTCGTTCTTCTGGCCCGAAGAGGTAATCACCTTTCCGGTGGGCTGCAGACGGCAGCGGCCGTTCGCCTCCACGAGCAGGACCGCCAGATCGTAGCGGCCTTTATCCAGTTCGGCTTCGGTAATCTGGGCCGTAAAACCCGGTCCGAAAATCCGCCCCGGCTGCAACCAGGCCCGGCGACTTCCGGACAGGTTCTGGCGGGTGGGGAGCAGGTAAATCCGTTGCGCGGAACGGGCCAAAAGGTAAGCTCCCTCGTCCCGGACACCCAGGGCCGGACTCGTAGCCGACTGCAAAGTAAACGTTCTGTTGGCAATAATCAGCGTATCGAGGGAGGCGGTTGGCTCGTTTTTCCAGGCAGTGAACAGCTCCGGAAGGCAGGCATCGTAGAAGGCCGGCGCCGGGTTGACGAGGCGGCGGGTCGTCGCGTCGATAGTGGAAACGGGCCGATTCTGCGTGTACGTCCAGTTAAACTGCATCGTGGACAGGTACTTACGCAGGAAGACCGTATCGTCCAGGTAAGAGCTGTAGGAAAAAAGCGCCAGCAGAAAGGAGAAGCCAATCATCGCCAGCGAAACCAGTCCCGCTTTTTTTCGGAAAAACTCGGCGGCGACGTACGTACCGGTCAGCGCCAGCAGGAGCAGGGAATAAATCTTGTAACGGCTGGTAATCAGCGTTTCGAGTCCGAAACCAGCCCGGGAGTAGGCCACAATAAGGCCCGTGCCCAGAACGAAGCTGCCCACTCCCAGAAAGAGAAGGTCCCAGCCGGAAAGGACGCGCCCCCGCAGAAACTGCCGGAGCCGGATGAGCAGCAGCAGCACGGTCAGGGCGGTTAAGGCCGCCCCGAGCCCCAGACTGAGCGTGTACGGATTACCAAACGGAAACGCTTCCGCGCCTGCCCCGTTGAAGGCCAGCCAGCCCTCAAGCACCTCCGCCAGCGACCCTTTGGGCGGCGGATTACCCGGTGGTTTCTGGTATCCTACAAAGTAAATCCGGATGCAGAGAACGGCGGCCAGCAGCCACCGCATCGTGCCGGGAAAGTCTTTTTTGAGCAGCAGCAGGCCCAGGCCGAGCGGCCAGATAACCAGTCCGTTTCCGCTGGTAGCCGTGGCAAGCAGGGCCAGTACGACCGTCTGCCAGTCGAGCGACGGGCGGAACGCAAAACGGTAGAGGGCGGTCACCACCAGAAAGACCACCGAGAAATTCTGAAGCGCCGCCATGCCCCAGTACATGTTTTCCCAGTGCGACAGGTTGAACAGCAGGAGCGAAACGGGCAGGGCCGTCCATAAC
Organism: Tellurirhabdus rosea; assembly: GCF_026278345.1. NCBI lineage: Bacteria > Pseudomonadati > Bacteroidota > Cytophagia > Cytophagales > Spirosomataceae > Larkinella > Larkinella roseola. The sequence goes on along the minus strand of NZ_CP111085.1, from coordinate 75,425 downwards.
GCCAGTCCGGCCCGCCGGAGCGCCCGGGCAAAAAGGATCAGCAACCCGACCAGTGTCAGATTTCCGACGACCATCAGGTGAACGTAGTTCAGTTTTCCGAAGAGAAGAAAATCCAGGCCGGCGGCCAGCCGATCCAGAATGATCCGGTGTTCGTTGTGCTGCCGGACGATGGCATCCACTTTGCCGAAGAAGGTGTCGGCTTTTTCGAAATTGAGCAGAAAAACCTTCAGGACGTGGTCATCCCATTTGGCAATATCGAGGGCATACCGGAAGAACACCGCTCCAAAAACGAGCACCGGGAGAGCCAGCAGGATATAGGAAAGCCCGCCGCTGCCTGTAGAAAGGGAACGGGTGGTGAGGGTGCGTCCTTTTATCTTACCGGAAAACGCGGTTGGGTCGGGTGTCACTGCCATTTGTTTGGATAGGTCGCCAACCCTGCCAGGGTCTTTTAGACCGCTGATAGGGTTCATACTAAACTGATTAAACCCTGTCAGGGTCTTTTAGGCCGCTGGCAGGGTTAGTCTCAACTCTTTAACCCGGATCGCGATGGGTACAGACCTCGCCCCCTGACAGGGTCTTGCCGACCGACGACAGGGGGTGGAATGTGCTGATTAAACCGGGCCAGCAGTTGGAAATGAACCTGGTCCACCCTGTCAGGGTCTTGCCGACCGCTGACAGGGTGGGGTCAATTCGTCAAAAACGCTTCCAGACGAGCCTGGATGTTGGCCGCGTCCAGACCTGACTGCCGCTGGTGGTAGCTCTGGTCGCCGTAAAGCCCGTCCGGGTAGCCCTGGGCCGCCAGACTCGTAAAGTTCCGGAACGAAGCGCCGTTTTCGAGCAGCCTGACCGAAAGCTGCTGCGCCAGTCCGCCGATGCTGACGTGCTCCTCCACGACGAGCAGATTGCCCGTGCTGCCCCACTGCTGTACCAGTTCGGTCGGCAGGTCGGGCGGGAGATTCAGGGCGGTGTACACATCGAACTGGCTGCCCAGCTGCTCCGAGCTTTCCAGCGCCTTCAGGACGTTGGCCGCCACGGGGCCGAGGGCTACGACGGTGCCTTTCGGCGCTTCGCTGCTGCGTACCTTGCGGAACGAGCCGATGGCCTGAGCCCCTTCGGGCGTTTTCGGCCCGGCACCCAGACGCAGGTAAGCCGGGCGGCCTTCCGCCACCATCGTTTCCACCACGGTCTCCACCTCGTCGGCGAAGGCCGGAATCCACGTTTTTACATTTTGCAGACCGCTGAGGCAGGCCAGGTCTTCAATCGCGTGGTGCGTGGACCCCATGATGCCGTACCCGTAGCCGCCGCCGTTGCCGACGAGGAATACCGGCAGATTGTGCAGGCAGACATCGTTCCGGAACTGTTCCAGACAACGGTAAACCGCAAACGGGGCAATACTGTAGCAGAACACTTTGTATCCTTTATACGCCATACCCGCCGCCACACCGACCATGTTCTGTTCGGCGACTCCGGCGTTGATGAAGCGCGGGCCCATCACATCGCGGACGTTCTCCAGGGCGTTGTAGCCCAGGTCGCCGGTGATGAAGACGAGGCTTTCGTCTTCCTTCGCCAGTCGTTCGATAACCGCTGAAAATTCCTTTCGCATCTGTATCTGCGGGCTTTAGCCCGTATGTTAGTCTGTTTATGAATGTTCCCCTGACGCCGCTTACTTCGTCGTCCGAGCTTCGGCAAACGCCCGGATTTCCGAGGACGTTTTGTAGGTCCGGGGTCCTTTCCGCACTTTGGTCCGGATGAATTTCGGCCGTTTCTTCGTTTCTTCAAAAATCTTCGCCACGTATTCCCCGAGGAACGAAACGCCCAGCAGGTTGATGCCGCCGAAGAACATAATCAGCACAATGACCGTCGAGATGCCGTACGGGGTGTTGGGGTCGAAGTTGAACAGGCGGGCGATGATCTGGTACAGAATACCCAGCACCGAAAGGCCTGTCAGGATAAACCCGGCGTAGGACATCAGTTCCAGCGGGGCGAAGCTGAAGGAGAAAATGGCCTTCTTGGCCCACCAGATGTTTTTCGTCCAGTTGTTGGTTGAGACGCCGAACATCCGCTCCGGCCTTACGTAGTTGACGCCCGTCTGCTTGAAGCCGACCCAGGCGCGCAGCCCCCGCAGGAACTGCTCCGTTTCGGGCAGCGAGACCAGTTCCCGAACCACCTTCCGGTCGATCATCGAGAAATCCCCGGCATCGACGGGAATGTTGATATACGACGTTTTGCGGAAAATCCGGTAGAAGGTCCGGTAGAAAAAGTGCACGTGGGGCGGCATTTCGCGCTGAACCCGAACGCCGTAAACCACGTCGAATCCCTGCTGCCATTTCTCGAAAAACTGCGGAATAATCTCCGGCGGGTCCTGCAGGTCACCGTCCATGAGCACCACCGCATCGCCGGTCGAAATTTCCATCCCGCTCAGGAAGGCCGACTGGGAGCCGAAATTCCGGGAGTGGGTAATGGCAATGACGTTCGGGTCTTTGTCGCAGATCGGCTGGAGCACTTCCTCCGTGTTGTCCGGGGAGTTATCGTTGACAAAAATAATTTCGTACCGCACCTTCATTTCGTTGAAGGTTTTTACCAGCCGGTCGTACATGTACGGAATCGCCTGGGCGTCTTTGTAACAGGCGATGATGGCCGTAATGACCGGGTTCAGCGTCGGATTCTGGAAGGCGGGAATAATCCGGCCGGTATAGTCGTGTCCGTCCTGCCAGTCGGCGGTGCGGCGCAGTCCTTCGGCCAGCGGCGTATGCGCTTCCCAGCCGAGGTCCTCGCGGGCGGCTGCCGGGTCGCCGTACCAGTCGGAGAGGTCCCACTGCCGGTTGCCCATGCTGCCCCAGACGGGCGTTTTCGGAATGCCGAATTCCTGAATGGACACGTCCACCAGTTCGCGCATGGTGGTTTTGCGGCCGGTAGCGATGTTGTACGAGCGGCCGCTGATGGTTTTGTCCACCCGGAGGGCGGCCTGCACGAAGGCGTCCACGCAGTCGTCGATGTAAACGAAGTCGCGGCTGATGTCGGGCGAAACCAGCGGGGGCAGGCTTCCTTTCCGGGCTTCCTCGACCAGGCGGGGAATGAGCCGGTCGGGTTCTTCCCAGCCGCCGTAGATGGAATAGAGCCGCAGGTTCAGCGTGCGCAGGCCGTGAACGCGGGCGTAGTATTCGAGCATGTAGGCCGCCGATACTTTCGAGACGGCATAATGGCTGTTCGGCTCGACGCGGTCCGTTTCTTTCGGGGCCGTGCAGTTGAAGCCGTACTCCGAGCTGCTGCCGGCGTGGATGTAGGCGGTTTCCGGCGAGCAGTGCTCCAGGATGTTGACCGTACCCGTGACGTTGGTGTCGTAGATCAGGTTGACGTTTTTCTGCTTGCTGTACGCCCCGTAGGCCGCCAGGTTGAAAATCGTCCCCGGTTTGTAACGTTCAAACACTTCCCGGACCGAGTTGCCCGAAACAATGTCGCAGTGAACCACATTTTCGGAAGGAACGTCGAGCAGCTTCAGACGCCAGGCTTTGGTGGCGTCGTGGGTAAGTGCGTAACAGTCTTTCCGCACCCGGAAAAGCTGTTCGAACAGGTTGGCACCGATAAAACCACTGGCTCCAAAAACAAAGATGGGCCCTTTCAGCTGTAAGATTTTATCGGTAAGCGGTGTACTTGGTTGAGACATGATTTCTGATACGTCCAATCTCCCCGGCGGGAGCTTAGAGGGCGGCATATACCCCATTCACCGGGGCTGGGGTGAAAGTAAAATAGCGGTCGCGGATGTTATGACAGGCTTCTTCGTACTGCTGCTCGGACATGGGCAGGTAGTGCCATTCGAGCCGGTTTTCCATATACGAAACGCCTTTTCCTTTGATGGTATGGCCGATGATGAGCTTCGGGCGGCCGTTGCGGCGGGCACTGACCGTGTCGACGGCCTCCAGCAGCGCCTCGATGTTGTGCCCGTCTACCTCCACGGTCTCGAACCCGATAGCCTGCCATTTTTCTACGGAAGCTGTATCGCCGAGCACCTCCGTGGTGTTGCCGAAGCCCTGAAGGCCGTTTTTGTCGATCAGCATGATCAGGTTGTCGAGGCCGTTCTGGAGGGCATAGTGCGCCGCTTCCCAGGTGGTGCCTTCGTTGGTTTCCCCGTCCGAGAGCAGGACAAAAACCCGGTCGTCGCTTTGCTGAAGTTTGGCGGCGTGGGCAATGCCGGCGGCAATCGGAAGGCCGTGGCCCAGCGAACCCGTGGCGAAGGGAATGCCCTTGTGCTTGTTGGGAGCGGGGTGCGCCGGCAGGGTGGTGCCGTTTTTATAATAGGTATCGATCTGCTCGTCCGAAATCTCACCCAGGTGGTGCAGACAGACGTACAGGGCCGCCGCCGCATGCCCTTTCGAGAGCAGGAATGAATCGTTTTCGCGTTTCCGCAGGATGAGGGTCGCCGCCATCAGATCCAGACAACTCAGCGAACAGCCGATATGCCCCGCGTGGGCTTTGTGATAAAGCTCCAGAACCTTCAACCGCAGCTGACCCGAGAGAACCGGGTAATCCATTGAATTCATCATAATGCTTTTTGCCGGTCAACAGCCGTTAGCCGCCAGTCGTCAGACACTTTGCAATAATTGAGCCATACGTGCCTGGTGACGAAGCGTAAACGACTAATTTCAGTACCTGTAGGTTGTACCCTGAAAATCAAAGATAGTGATTTTATCCCCCGTCCGACCCCGAACCAGGACAATCTTATCCTGCTCCCGGGGGTCGATCCGCTGGAGATACTCCGCCTCTTTGGGCAGGTAGACGTTTACCAGCTGGGCGTCGAGCACCGAGACCGGCAGGTTGTTTTTGTCGATCTCCGTATATTCTTTCCGGCGGAAATTCGGGTACACAATCGTATCGCCGGGCTGATAAAGTTCCTGAATCCGGTGGGCGGCCCGCAGCATCGGGTTGGCGGCGCGGGGGTGCCCGAAATACGTGTACTTCGGGTCCGAATCGCCGTAAATCCGGTGCAGCAGCAGGCCGATGAAAAAGACCTGCACGACCATCGCCCCCGCCAGCGGCAGGCTGAGCCAGGGCTTCAGCGAAGCCAGTTTCCGGAAGGTCATCGCCACCAGAATGGTAGCGTAGGGGAACGAAAAGCCCGAATACCGCTGGGTAATGCCGTAGGTATGGCCGGAGCGAAACGCCATCAGGAGCAGAAAAAGCGTCGGGACGGTCGACAGGATCAGCAGGAACACGATCCGCCGCCGGGCTTCCCGGTTGTGCTCTTCCAGCAGCGTCCGGGCCAGCAGATAATACAGGGGAATGGCCGCCGAAAAAACCAGAAAATGGCCCCGGTTGAGCGTGTACACCGGCAGCGGCAGCAACAGGCAGAGGGCCACGGCCGCTTTTCCGAACCCGGACGGATTGGTTACCTGCCAGTTCCGGTGGATAAAAAACGTCGCCGCCAGCCCGCTCACGACCGCCACCAGCGCATTGCGGTAACCCAGCAGATTGGCGCCCAGACCGTTCGTGAAAAACACCAGATCGGTCCAGATGGGCAGCGAACGCTTCAGCACATTGCCGACGGTAGCGGGCAGAATGAGGCCAAAACCGTTGTTGTAGGGGTTGGTCAGCGCAAACTGCCGGTAAAATTTAGCCTGATAATCCAGCGTGAAAAACGTGTACTTCCCGCCGCCGAACAGAAACCAGAGCGAAACCAGCCCCAGCGCCAGCACCGCCGTAATCGACAGCCCGACCCAGATGCGGGTGCGGCGGACGTACAGCAGCATGTACAGGGCATGGCAGAGAAAAACCGTGACGGTCAGGTAGTGCGACAGGATGGAGGCCACGACCGTCAGACCGTAGCCCGCGTAAAGTCCCCAGGAGCGCCGGTGCTTTTCTTCCAGCAGCAGCAGAAACAGGTGCGTGGACAGCAGCGTCAGGAAGAACGTCATGGAATAATTGCGGGCCATGTGGCTGTAGGCCACAAAAAACGGCTCGATGGCGGCAATGGCGGCCGTAATCAGGGCCAGCGTATCGGACCGGAAATGCCGCCGGACAAACACGTAAAGCAGCGGAATGGTCAGCGTACTGAACACCACGGAAAGCATCCGCAGGGCCGTATCGTCCAGTCCGAAAAGCTGAATCCAGAGCCACAGCACCCCGTAGTAGGCCGGGCTGTTGCCGATGTCGCCGCGGATGTTGGCCTCGATAAAGTCGCCCAGGTCCTTCTCCGCCCAGAATTCTTTCGGCGTAAAATACGTCTTGGTAAAAACCTCTTTCTGGTTGGCTGCTTCCAGACAGACGCCCTGGCTAATGAGCAGTGTGGATTTCTCGTCGAAAAAGATTCCGTACGTCCCGACCCGGTAAACCCGGAGGGCAAAGGTGAGAAGGAGGATACCGGAAAGAAAAAGGACGTTACGGAGATTATTTGTTGTTAAAGACATTCAACGGGCCAAAGACAGGCAGCTAGTACATACATTAGCCGTAAAATTAAAGGCTTTTTCCCGTTCTTACAGTTTAAGAATTGTAAATTCTACTCTCCGGTTCAGGCGGCGTTTTTCTTCCGTTTCGTTGCTGGCAATGGGCTTGCTGGGACCCCACGCTTTTGTCTGAACCCGCGAGTCGGCCACGCCTTTGTCGGCCAGGTAGCTCTTCACGGTGCGAACCCGGTCTTCCGAAAGCTTCATGTTCAGGTTCCAGTCGCCCTGGTTGTCGGTATGGCCTTCCACCAGAATTTCCATCTGCGGATACTGTTTCAGAATATCCACGAGGCGATTCAGCTCTTCTTCGGAACCGGGCAGCAGAACGGGCTTGCTCTGCTCAAAAAGTACTTCCCGCAGGATGACCTTCTGCCCCGCCTTTATCGGGAAAAGGGAAATGACCTTCCGGATTTCGCGGTACCGTTTTTCCTTTTGCAGATCAACCGTTTCGGTGGTGGCGAAGTAGCCTTCCCGACTGGCGGTCAGCTGGTAAATCTTTTGAGTGGGCAGCACCAGTTTAAAGTCGCCGGTGGTGGGCTCGTAGTCCATCCGGGCAAACTCCGCTTCTTTTTCGGCCTGCCGGACGCGGATCGTCGCCGGTACCGGCCGCTTGCTCTGCGAGTCGATCACCTGCCCGGAGAAAATCGCCACGGGCTCGGGTTTGGTGGAGGCCGGAAGTTTGAACCGGAAGATGTCTTCCTCGCCCAGCGAATTCTGCACGGAGCTGGTGTAGGCATAATCGCCGGCGGCGGGAATCGTGATGTACCCGTCCCATTCCGGCGTGTTGATGGCCGGTCCCAGGTTCTCCGGCTCCGACCAGTTCAGCCAGGTGTCGTCGAGGCGGCGGGTGACGAAAATATCGCCTTTGCCGTACTCGGGGCGGCCGGAGGAAGTGAAATAGAGCGTTTTGCCGTCGGCGGCCAGAAACGGCGCACCTTCGTAATCCGCCGTGTTCAGTTTGGTACCGAGGGACTTGGGTTCGCTCCAGGTCAGGTCGCTGCGCACAAACGAAACGTACAGGTCTTTGTCGCCCTGCGAATCGTTGCGCTGCACGGAAAGCACCATCGTCCGCCCGTCGGCCGAAACGGTAAATTCCGTGTACATGTCCTTATGCTTGTTGTAATTGTTCTGAACCTTCATTTCGGCCGGAAACGACCAGCCGTTGGGCCCCCGGCCCGAACGCGAAAAGCCAAAGCGCGTTCCTCCGTCCGGAAGCGGCACATTGACGAGGTAAAGCGTTTTGCCGTCGGCGGAAATGCCGCTGATGGCGTTGTCACCGGGGCCGTTGATGGGCGTCCCGATGTTGACCGCTTCGCTCCAGGTGCCGCCGGCTTCGAGCCGCGAATACCACACGTCCTGCCGGGAGGGGCCGCCCACGTTGCCGGGGTGTTCGCCGCGGGTGAAATACAGCGTCCGGCCGTCGGGAGAGATGACCGGGGCCACTTCCTGCCCTTTAGAGTTGACCAGCCGACCGAGGTTTTCCTTCACGACGTCTTTGGGCGCGTCTTTGGCGACGTTGATGCCGATGCTGATGGGTTGTTTTTCGGAGGAAATGCCGACGGCGTCGATCATGTTGGCCCCCTTCACCCGGGACGGATTGAGCACCACCTTGACGATATTGCCCGAAATTTCGCCTTCGGGAAAGATCAGCAGCGGGTTTGGGGTCGGTGTATTCGATGCTGCCTTGTAGACCACCGTTTCCCGGCCCTGTCCGCTCGATACCAGCACCTGCGAAACGGCTCCCGGCGCCCCGCTTTCAAAGATGGCGATCTGCCGGATCGGAATGGTTTTTTCGTAGCGCAGGGAAATGTATTCCTCGTTCAGCCCTTCCGGGTACAGGGGAGCCCAGGCACACGGATTGTCGCCCGCTCCGGGGAGCCGGTTGGGCATGCCCAGCGCCTGACTGGCCCGATACTGCTGGGTGTTGGGTTCGCCCTTCGCCTCGGAGGACACACCCGCCACCGAACTGGCCCAGAGCACACTCTGGCCAAAGGAAGACTGGGAAACGAAAAAAGTGGAAGCCAGGAATAGCAGGCGAAACATTTGGACCAGGATTGAATTGCGAATTACAAATTACGAATTACGGTTCATATTCGTAATTCATAAACGGGCCGGAAGGCCACGTAAGCGGCCCTTCCGAAGGATAACGTAATTTCGCAATTCGTAATTGTTAGTTGGTAAAAACCTTGTATTCCCACGGTTTGAGGGCAAACGTCATGGCATTGCGAAGCTCGGTTGGCTGGCGGCTGAAAACCTCGGTATACATGCCCTCGAACCCGTCGCCGGTGAGCTGGATGGTCTGCGGCTCGGGGCTGAGGTTGACCACCACCGTGATCATGTCGCCGTCCTTCTGCCGGTGGAAGGCGTACACCTTGTCGTCGCGGGTGGTTGCCAGTTTCACCAGCGGACCGCCCGCCGGACCATTCCACAGGGCCCGGTTGCGGTGCTTCAGCGTGAGGAGGGTTTTGTAAAAATCCTGTTTGCCGTAATTTCCCCAGTAGATGGGGTCTTTTTCGTACATCTTCAGCCGCTTGCTCAGCTTCGATTCCATGCCGTTGTAGACCAGCGGCATGCCGTCGAAGGTGAACGTCAGCACCGAGAAGGCATCGGCACTCTGCCCGAACAATTCCGTCGTGGTACCGGCCCAGGTGTTTTCGTCGTGGTTCTGGATAAAATGCATCTGGTAGTACCATGACGGAAACTTGCGGCGGTTGGCATCCAGCAGGGAGTCGAGGTCGGAGGCTTTGCGGCGGCCCCTGGAGATTTCGCGCATGAGCCAGTGGGTGCTCCAGCCGTAGTTGGCGTTGAAGCCCAGCCGGAAATGCGACGGGTCGTCTTCGGATTCGGCGAGCATGAAAACGGTCTTCACCGAGTCTAGCGTCGGGCGGACTTCGGCCCAGAACTCGTCGGGAACCATGCTGGCCACTTCGCAGCGGAAGCCGTCCACATCGTATTCTTTCACCCAGTATTTCATCTCCGCCAGCATGTGCTGCCGCAGTTCCAGATTGTCGTAGTTAAGGTCCGCCACGTCGGTCCAGTTGCTGGATTCACCCTCTTCGTCGACCGGCGAGATGATGCGGCCGTTGATCCGGGTGTACCAGTCGGGATGCTGGCTGACCCACGGATGGTCCCAGGCCGTATGGTTGAGCGGCCAGTCGAGGATAATCCGCATGCCCAGGTCGTGGGCGCGCTGGACGAGGGTCCGGAAGTCGGCATCCGTGCCGTACTCCGGATTGATTGCGCGGTAGTTCCGGACCGCATACGGGTTGCCCAGCGTGCCTTTGCGCTTTTCGGCCCCGATCGGAAAAACCGGCATCAGCCAGAGCACGTCCACGCCCATTTCCTTGAGCCGGGTCAGCTGGGATTCCAGCGCTTTGAGGGGCTCTTTTTCGGCGAACTGCCGCAGATTGACTTCGTAAATCGTGGCGTTTTTGGCCCAGTCCGGCGAGGCAGGCTGCCGCATCCGGGCGACGGTGGAGGCCGAATCGGTCGGGTGAGTGGTGGACGAAGTGGTAGTGTCGGTGTTATTGTCGGATTGAGACTTCCAGCAGGAGGTGACTCCGGCCGTTATGAGCAGACCCAATACTATTCCGTTCGATCGTTTCATTCGGGAAATGGCTTCGTAGGAGTTGAGTACGTTAAGCTACGGGTTGGCGACCGGCAGATTTGAGCTGCCCGATGGCCTCCGCGGGGGAGTCGGCTTTGAAGACCGAACTACCGGCCACAAGGACCGTCGCTCCGGCTTCGACCAGCGCCCCGGCATTCTGGTTGCTTACGCCTCCGTCAATTTCAATCAGGGCAGCACTGCCCGCCGACTGGAGCATGCGCCGCAGTTCGGTCGTTTTACGGTAGGTCTGTTCAATAAATTCCTGCCCGCCAAAACCCGGATTGACCGACATCAGCAGCACGAGGTCGAGCTGGTGGAGGACGTTTTCCAGCAGCCAGACGGGCGTATGCGGATTGAGGGCAACCCCGGCCCTGCAGCCCAGTTCGCGAATCTGGGACAGCGTGCGGTGGAGGTGAGGACTGGCTTCCAGATGAACCGTAAGGCTGGCGGCACCGGCTTTGGCAAACGCCTCCAGATACCGCTCCGGCTGCATGATCATCAGGTGAACGTCGAGGGGCTTGCGGGCATGGCGGTGAATGGCTTCGCAGACCGGCAGTCCAAAGGAAATATTGGGAACGAACACTCCATCCATCACATCCACGTGAATCCAGTCGGCGGGACTGTCGTTGAGCATTTCCACTTCGCGTTGAAGGTTGGCAAAGTCGGCCGCCAGAACCGAGGGTGCAATCAGGGGGTATTTCATAAATGGAGCACGTAACGAAAAAACAAAGGAAAGGTATTTTATGCCGGGTTCAAAATTACAGAAATGTCCGGACTGTGGTTACACTCCGGATAGGATTTAGTATGATTGCATCCAAAACAAAGCACCCGGTGCCGGGGGTTTACGCCCCGTAGCGGCGTCTTTTTCTTTTGTTCAAAACGTTAAGCGGAGCCAACCCCGTCCAGACCCGTATTGCCAATGAATCCCGAACAGCGAATCAACGAACTGACCGATTTACTGAACCATTACAATCATCAATATTACCAGAACAGCGTTTCGGAAGTAGACGATTTTACCTTCGACCGTCTGCTTGAAGAACTTACGACCCTGGAGCAGCAGTACCCCGACCTGCGCCGGCCGGACAGCCCGACCCTGCGCGTGGGCGGCACCGTTTCGAAGGAATTTCCGACGGTCTTCCACCGCTTTCCCATGCTTTCGCTGGGCAATACCTACTCCGAAGCCGAGCTGGCGGAGTTCGACACCCGCGTCCGGAAAGGGCTCGACGGGGCCGAGGTGGAATACATCTGCGAGTTAAAATTTGACGGAGTGGCCCTGAGCATGACCTACGAAAACGGGCTTCTCGTCCAGGGCGCCACCCGCGGCGACGGCGTGCGGGGCGACGAGATTACGCCCAACATCCGCACCATCCGGACCCTGCCGCTGCGGGTGAAAGGCCCGAACGTTCCGGCGCTTTTTGAGGTGCGGGGCGAAGGATTCCTGCCGCTGGCCGAGTTCGAGCGCATTAACAAAGAGCGGGAGGATATCGGCGAACCGCTGCTGGCCAACCCCCGCAACGCCGCTTCGGGTACCTTCAAGATGCAGGATTCGGCCGTGGTCGCCAGCCGTCGGCTCGATTGCTACCTGTATTCTTTCCTGAGCGAGCCGGACATCTTCCAGACCCACGAAGAAAGCCTGAACGCGATGAAAGCCTGGGGCTTCAACGTGTCGGACACCTGGCGCAAATGCCGCAGCCTAAGCGAAGTGATGGCCTTTATCGACGAATGGGACACGCGCCGCTTCGACCTGCCGCTGGGTACCGACGGCATCGTCATCAAGGTCAACCGCTACGAGCAGCAGCGGCAGCTCGGCTACACGGCCAAAAGCCCGCGCTGGGCGATTGCCTACAAATACAAGGCCCTCGCGGCCAGCACCACGCTGGACGGCATTCAGTACCAGGTAGGCCGGACGGGAGCCGTCACGCCCGTGGCCCTGCTGAAACCGGTGCTGCTGGCCGGAACCGTGGTGAAACGGGCTTCGCTCCACAACGCCAACGAAATCCAGCGGCTGGGCGTGATGCTGCACGATACGGTCTTTATCGAAAAAGGCGGCGAGATCATTCCGAAAGTGACCGGCGTGGACACCGACAAACGGACCGCCCTCAGCCAGCCCATCATCTACCCGACCCACTGCCCCGCCTGCCAGACGGAACTGTACCGGCGCGAAGGCGAAGCGCACTTTTACTGCCCCAACGAAAAGTTCTGCCCGCCCCAGCGGCAGGCCCGTTTCGAGCACTTCATTCAGCGCCGGGCCATGAACATCGAGAGTCTTGGTGAAGGGAAAATTGAATTGCTGATTGATCGGGAACTGGTGCAGAGCCCGGCGGATTTGTACGAACTGACGGCCGAAAAACTGCTTGGCCTGGAAAAAGCTTACCACGACCAGGAGACGGGCAAGAAACGCGTGGTCAGCTTCCGCCAGAAAACGGTGGACAACATCCTGACGGCCATCGAACGCTCGAAAGCCCAGCCGTTTGCCAACGTGCTGTTTGCTCTCGGCATCCGTTACGTGGGCCTGACCACCGCCGAGAAACTGGTGGACTATTTCGGCAGCATAGACGCCATCGCCGCCGCTCCGCTGGAAGCCCTCACGGCCGCTCCGGAGGTCGGGCCGCGCATCGCCCAGAGCCTGGTCGACTGGTTTGCCGACGCGGATAACCGGGTCTTCATCGAACGCCTGCGACTGGCGGGGCTCCAGATGGAAGGCGAACGCAAGGTGATCGAGCAGGAGGGAAGCGCGCTGGCAGGCAAGACGTTCCTCTACACGGGCACGTTCGCGAACTTCAGCCGGGAGGCGCTGGAGGAGAAAATCGCGGCCAATGGGGGGAAGCTCGTCAGCAGCGTTTCCAAAAAACTGAACTACCTCATTGTGGGCGAAAACCCCGGTCCGTCCAAGATTTCGAAGGCCGAGCAACTGGGCGTGCCGATGATTTCGGAAGAGGAATTTCAGGGGTTGCTGTAAAGCCTGACGGGTCTGCGGAGTGGCGAGGAGCGGGCGGGGATTGGCCGGGTTTTTTGAAAAACGGCGCTGCTGACTCCGGCCTTCTCCGCGCCACTCCGCGTTCCGGCTAAAACGCTATACGTTTGCGGCCGAAAACTCGTACCTTTGCACCGAATACCCAATCATTTTATTCCTCCTGAGAATGAATACCCGTTTTCACGGCGTCGGGGTCGCCATTGTAACCCCATTCAACGAGGACCTGAGCGTCGATTTCGACGGCTTTGGGCGCATGATTCAGCACGTGTCGGACGGCGGCGTTCGGTACATCGTGCTGCAGGGAACCACGGGAGAATCCCCGACGGTCACCAAAACGGAGAAGAAACAACTGCTGCAATATCTTAAGGAAAACAATCCTAAAAATCTGCCGATCGTGTACGGCGTGGGCGGCAACGTGACGCCGGACGTCGTGGCGACCCTTAAGGATACGGACCTGGAAGGCGTGGACGCTATTCTGTCGGTTTGCCCGTATTACAACAAACCCGGCAAGCGCGGGGTGATCGAGCACTTTACCCGGATTGCCGACGCCAGCCCGGTGCCGGTGATTCTGTACAACATCCCGCCGCGGACGGGCATCAACATGTCTCCCGAAACCATCTGCACGCTGGCCGAACACCCGAACATCATCGGCGTGAAGGAAGCTTCCTGCGTTATCGAGCAGTGCATGGAAATCGCCCGCGACAAGCCCGAAGACTTCCTGCTCATCTCCGGGGACGATGTTCAGGGCGTACCCATCATCAGCATCGGTGGGGTGGGCGTGATGTCCGTCATTGCCAACGCCGCTCCGGCGCGCTTTTCGGGCATGATCGACGCGGCGCTGAAAGGCGATTTTGCCTTTGCCCGGAAGGAACTGGGGCATTTCCTGCGCATCGACCCGCTGCTTTACGAAGAAGGCAACCCGGTCGGTATCAAGAAAATTCTGGAAATCCTGGGTCTGATTTCGTCCGAAGTTCGCCTGCCGCTGTACCGGGCTTCCGACGACCTGGGCGAGCGCATGAAGGTCGTGCTCCAGCAGGACCAGCTGGTCGAGCTGGTGGCCTAGTCTTGTAACCCGGAAAAACAAATGCCATTTCTCGCAGAAATGGCATTTGTTTTTCCGGATTACCGCTTTTGCCTCAATAATTTCATCAGAAAATAGGCAACCACACTGATTGTTCCGATGAGGGCGATGAGGTACGGCCACAGGGCCGGATCAACCAGTTGCCCTTCGGCACCGCCGCCGCTGATGGCAGCGTATAAAATGACCAGAATAGCAGTCGGAATGACTACCTTTAGAATGTCTTTCATAACGCGTTCAATTAGCCGATAAACTTATTTATCGTTCAACCGGCTGTGCGCGGCTTTGTTTGGGAATGAAAAAGCCCCGTTCCGGGAACGGGGCTTTTGTAAAGTAGATTCCGGCCCTTACGTCCGGCGCCTGCCGCCGAAGAGGCGCGACACCAGCCAGATCGCCAGTACGATCATCCCAATGACCAACAGGCCACCCGTCCAGGCACCGGCTTCGAAGATATCGCCGATCAGTTCACAACTGCTCAGGGACAGCAGCAGCAAGAACGCCCAGCTGTAGATCAGGTATTTTACAATGCGGTTTTTCATGACGTTTTCCGTTAAAAGTTCCGGATATCGGTTCTTGCACCGTCACACAAACCATCCGGTTACTGACTAAACCGGATTGATTCTCATATGTTTTAGACCCCTATCAAACGTTCCACCAGTAGGTCAGCTTCAGGACCAGCGCCCGGTTTTTGACCAGAAAAGAGCCCGGCAGGTAATTGTCGGTGTAGACGATAAAAAGGTCCGAAGCCGGTTTGTAGCGCCACTGAAACCGGGTGTTCAGGTTGACGTTTTTGGCCTGTTCGTTGTACTGCATGAAGGCCGTGAAAAAGAGCGTGTTGGTCATGGTGACGTCCACGCGCGGCCCCACGAGCCAGAACGTGGTCAGTCCCGACAGTTCCGGCAGCGAAATGCGGTTGTAACTCGAACTGACGGCCAGGCTCACGTAGGGCTGAAACCGGTAGCCCACTTCGGAGGTCAGGTTCAGGCGGGTTCCCCCGTTGTAGAATCCGCCGTACCGACTGGAAAAGCTGTAGGTGAACAGACTCTGCGGCTTCGAAATAAAATCCGTGCCCCAGGCGCGCCAGTTGTGCACGCTGCCCGTCAGCAGTTTTTCCTTGCCCATGTTGGTCGGGTCGAGGTCAGCGAGCAAACGGACCCAGTCCGTAGCCACCCAGCCGGTGAACGTGCTGCGGTCGCGGAAGGTGAAGTTGTAGGCCAGATACGAGGTATTGTCCAGCGGCCGGAACGACCGGTCGAAGAAGTACACCGTCTGAAACGTCGGCCCGTGGCTCAGCACCCGCCCGCCCCGCGGAAAGAACGTGTAGCCGATTTGGGCGTTGTATTTCTGGTAACCCCGCCGCGGCACGTAACCCACCTCCGGATTGTAATTCTGGCCCACGTACTCATACTGTCCGCCGATGAGCCAGCGGCGGGTGTTGTAGAGCAGATTACCGGCATAGACAAAATCATCCCCTTTGACATCCGAACTGAAAGACTTCAGCACCAGGGCTTTGCCGGTCCAGTAGTTGTTGGAAGAAGCCAGGTTGTACTCCAGCCCCGCGTTTCGGTTGTAGCGGGAATACCGGCGGTTACTGTCGGTCGGGAGGTAGTTGAGCGATTCCTTGTTGATGAACAGCGCCGTGACGTTCGAGCGGGCGAAAACCTGCCGCTGCAGGGCCAGAACGGCAAAATTCTGGCTGGGCAGGGCCTGCGAAGCGACCGCCGCCGTCTGCATGTCCATAAGTCCGATGCGCCAGTCCTTGTTCAGTTTTCCGCTGAGCCGGGCCCCGAACTGAATCGGGACGTTCAGGCCGATTCGCCGGGAGAAAAACGGCCGGATGGACGCGTAGCCGAAGTTGTTGAAGAGGTCACCGTTCTCCAGGAAAAACTGCCGCTGCTCGGGGAAAAACAGTTCAAAACGGTCCACATTGACGACCTGTCGGTCTACGTCCACCTGCGAGAAGTCGGGGTTCACCGTCAAATCCAGGTTCAGCGCCGGGGTGACGGCCACCTTCACGTCGCCGCCAATTTCCCGCCGGTATTCGGTGCTGCCTTTTTCGGAAAAATTCCGGGCCGCTCCGCCGAGGGCGTACGGAATGACGGAAATATTGGGCCCCGGAGCCGGCGGCGGCTGGTCCCAGACCAGACTGCCCGTATAGGCGAGCGAAGCCGTCGGAAACTGCCGCGGCACGGGTGCCCAGGCCGATTTCTCGGTGGTTTTCAGGTCAAGGCGGCTGAAGTTGATGCCCCAGCGCGTGATGCCGCGTTTGTACCGCAGCGTTCGGAACGGAATGGCCGCCTCGAACACCCAGCGGTCGTCGTACTGCCGGACTTTCGAGGTCCAGCGGTTGGTCCAGCTCAGGTTGGCCTTGCCGCCTTCGTAGAGCAGGCCGTCCCACTCGGCCCCGGCCGCATTGGCACCGAACGTAAACCCGTTGGTCTGGTCGTCGAAGGTGTCCATGAAAAAGATGAAGTTGTCATTGCGGCCGAAATTCCAGTCCCGTTTCAGCGATTCGACCATGTACGGGCCGGGCAGGGCGTGGTAGCAGACCGCCGACACGTACAGGTTCTGGTCGTCGTACGTCAGGCGCACATCGGTCCGGACGTTGGCCAGGCTGGTGTCCATCGGCAGTACCATGTAAAATTGATTGGCGATGCTGGCCTGCGTCCAGGCCGTTTCGTCCAGATTTCCGTCAATTTTGAGCGGCGAAGGCGCTTTCTGAATCACATACTGGAACGACTCATTTTTCTTTTGAGCAAAAAGGAACAGGGGACAGAGCAATAGCCAGACAAAAATTAACGGTTTCACTGAGGCAGACGACGTTTTGTTGTTTTTCGATGAAAGCAAATCCGGGACCGGTTTTACCGTTGCCCGCGGCCCGTCCGGAAAGGCTGGAACAAAGGGAGAACGGACCGGATTATCGTTTGTCAGGTAGGAATTATTATCTTCGGTCTTCTGTCTACACCAACGTTCAACGTCACTCCCAATGCCTGCCCAATCTGCCACCGGCACCCTGCTGACTCAGCTCATTGACGCTTTACCGGACTCCGTTTTGTATCTGGAAGCCATCCGGAATGAGGAGCAGGAATTGGTGGATTTACGCTTCAGTTATTCCAACGAAAAGGGTCGGGAAGTGATGAAAGCCGTTTTCGGAACCGAACCCGGCGAGCGGCTCCTGGGCCAGCAGACCGAAAACCGGGAGGCAGTGGCCCCGGTCTTCGAGCAGTACGCCGCCGTGCTTCATACCGGCGAGTCACAGTCGTTTGACCTCCTGAGTGCCAGACTGGGCAAGCTGGTCAACGTCACCCGGTCGCGGCTCGCAGACGGGATTCTCGTGGTGGTGCAGGACCGTGAGGTGGTACCGCCGGAGGAAACGGCCCCGGTCACGCTGGGCCTGACAGATTTGCTGGGCGGCATTCTGGAAGCGTCGCTGAGCGGCATTATCACCTACCAGTCGGTGCGCGACCACGACCGCTCCATCGCCGATTTCACGTTTGTCCGTTTCAACAGTGCCGCCCGCCGGATGCTCAACCTCAGCGACGAGGTGGTGGGCAAGCCCATGCTCGACGAACTGCCGGGCGTGAAGGAGGCCGGTTTGTTCGACCGTTTCATTCGGGTGGTCGAAACGGGCATGCCCGACCGCTTCGAAACGCCTTTTCCGGGAGGCGACGGGGAACTGCTTTGGTACGAAATGTCGGTGGTCAAGCTCGGCGACGGGTTTGTCATTACCTTCAACGACATCACGCGGGGCAAGCGGGCCGCGCTGGAAAATGAAAGGCAGCGGTCCCTGCTGAATGGCATTCTCAACAGCTCCAACAGCGGTGTGCTGGCCCTGGAGGCGGTCCGGGACGGGGAAGGAAAGATCGTTGACTTCCGGTACGTGACGGTGAATAAGGCCGCCGAACGAATCCTAAACCAGCCGGCCGAAAAACTGCGGGGTAATCTGCTGAATACCCTTTATCCCGGAAATGTCCAGATCGGTTTGTTCAGTTTATACGTTCACACCACCGAAACGGGTGAACCCGGCCACCAGGAAGTACACTACAACGTGGATGGACTGGATAGCTGGTTTGATATCTCCACGCAGAAATTTGGCGATGGGTTTGTGCTGACCTTCACGGACATCACCGCTATCCGCCGCGCCAATTCGCTGGTCGAACGGCAGGCGGCCGAACTACAAACCATCGTTGATACCTCGCAGACAGGCATTTTTCTGCTGAGTCCGGTAAAAGCCCCGGATACCGGCGAAGTGATCGATTTTCGGTTTCGGCTGGTCAACCAGATGATGGCCCAGTTTGTAGGCATGACGCCCGAGGTACTTAAAGGGAGCAGACTGAGGGAGAAATTTCCCATTGCGGACGAACCTTTTCAGGTTTTCCGGTTGGTCTACCAGACCGGCGAACCCCGGCGGTTTGCCTACGAATTTGAGGGCGACGGGGTGATCGTCTGGCTGGATATCATGGCGACCCGGATGGAGGAGGAAATTCTCGTTACGTTCGTCGATTTTACACCCATCCGCAAGCTTCAGCAGCAGCTGGAATCCTCGGTGACCGATTTGCAGCGCTCGAACAAGAATCTGGAGCAATTTGCCTACGTCGCTTCCCACGACCTGCAGGAGCCGCTCCGCAAAATCATTTCGTTCGGCAGTATTCTGGAATCGCAGTACGGCTCCAAAATCGGGGAAGGAGGGACCGATATCATCCGGCGCATGCAGTCGGCCGCTTCCCGGATGCAGCGGCTCGTCCGCGACGTGCTGGCGTATTCCCGAATCACCACCATCCAGGACAGCCGCAGCACGGTGGACCTGAATGGGGTCATCCACGAAGTGCTTGAAAATCTGGAGGCGGCGCTGGAGGAAAAACAGGCGCTCGTCCAGCGGGAGCCGATGCCGACGGTCCGGGGCGACGCCTCGCAGCTTCGACAGCTGTTTCAGAACCTGCTCGGCAACGCCTTGAAGTTCACCAAAGCCGGCCGCCGTCCCGAATTGCGTCTGACTTCCCGTAAAGTGCGGGGACGGGATTCCGGAATGACGCTGCCCTCGGCGGAGGCCTCGCGCTATTTTCACCTCATCGAAGTGTCCGACAACGGCATCGGTTTCGAACCGGGCCAGTCCGACCGGATTTTCGAAGTTTTCCAGCGCCTTCACGGACGGAGTACCTACCAGGGAACAGGCATCGGGCTGGCCATCGTCAAAAAAGTAATCGAAAACCACGGCGGCTACATCACCGCCGAAGGCCGCCCGGACGAAGGGGCCACGTTCCGGATTCTGCTGCCGGAAAGTTGAGTTTTGAATGATTGAATGGCTGAATGGTTAAATTGCGTCGCCATTTCCAAGTTCTGCGAAGCAATTCAACCATTCAACCATTCAAAATTCAATCATTCAAAATTCATCAGTTGCCCACAAAGAACACCGCGTTGGCGAAGAGCAGTTTGCCGTTGTACCAGAAGCCCCGGAACAGCGGATCGTCCATCATGTAGATGACGCTGCCGCGACCGATTTGCTGGACGGCGTGAACCGGCGTGTTCTGCAGTTTTTCCCTGGCGTTTTTGCCGACAAAACCGGACACGTAGTTGTTGCTGCGCAGGTAGCCGACGTTCCAGCCGTCTTTCAGCAGGTCGTAGTCGTAGGCGTTCTGAACGAGCGAGTAGTAGCCGTTGGTATAGCCGAAGGCCAGCGGGTGGGTTTTGTCCAAGTCCACCCGGAAAATGCTGCCCGGCGTTTCGTCGGATACGGCGTCTCGCTCCCGCGAGCCGAAGCTTTTCAGGGAGTCCATCAGGTCGCTGTCCTTTTTGCCTTTTTCCTTGCTGTCTTTCCCTTTATCGGTCTTTTTCGCCAGACCAAAGTCGGCCTTGTCGGCAAAGGCGGAGGTGGCGCGTTCCATCGCAATCAGCTTTCCGCCGCCGCGAACCCATTCCCTGATGTCACCGAGCGTACGGTCGGAGAGGATGCGGCTGTAGCTGTAGCCATTGGGCAGCACCAGCACGTCGAGGTTGCGGAGATTGGCCGCGTTCAGGCCGCTGGCGTCGAGGAGCGTAACCGGATACTGGAGTTCCTGGTCGAAGAAATGCCAGACCTCACCGGCTGCCGTCGGAACGGTGCCGTCGCCCATCAGCGCGCCCACCCGGGGCGCTTTCAGGGCGAATACGCTTCCGGAGCCGAAATCAGCGCCTTCCGTCACAAAGCCGCTTCCCGCGGCAATCAGCCGGACGCCCTGTTTCTGCGCTTCTTCCTGAATAATCCGGTGGAAGCGGTCGCCCAGCCGTTCGTTTCCGCCGCGCGTGATGATCAGCGTCCCGGCATCAAACACGTCGTTGTTTTGCTTGAAGCCCCGTTCGGCCACCCGCACCCGGACCTTGTTTTTCAGCAGCGCCGCCAGAAAGGCCGCATCCTGGGCCGATTTCCAGCGCACCAGATAAGCGTACGGAGTGCCCGTAACGGCGGCCGCGGCCGGATTGGCGGGCTTGCCCGCTGGGTTCAGCCGTTCTTTCAGACCATACGTCCGCAGGCCATACGCGTAGGGCAGCGCCCACGACGTGATGTCGTAGGTAACCGAATCTTCGAGCACCGATTTTGGCTCGAAAAGAATTTTCAGGAAGGTCGATTTCGGCTGGTAGGCGCTGATGACCAGATCATTGTCTTCCACCGTGACGGCCTCCGACTTCTGAGAGAAGTAGTTGAATCCCTGCGTTTTCAGCGATTTTCCGGCGACGCCGTACTGAATCTGGTTATTGTCCAGCAACTGGGTCAGCGCCTGAATGCGGCCTTCCTCGTTCTTGGTCTTGATGACGTACGTTTTGTATTCACCCACCGGCGTCCGGGCCGCTTTTTCGAAGAAATTCCGGTATTCCATCACGACCTGATCGCCGCGGTCGGCGATGGACTCCAGCGTAGCGAAACTGGCCACGACGTGGTGGTCGATGCGTTCCCGGAGGGTCAGCGTGTCGCCGTCCGCCTTCTGAAGGGCCAGTCCGGCCCGGCCGCCGCCGCCCTGCTCGAACGTCATGCCGATGGCGCCGTTGTAGGTCGGCCAGGTGTCGCCGTAGCTGGGGTAGAAGAGGTCAAAATTTTCGCGGGTGAAATATAGCCAGCCGTTCTTGTCAAAATATTTCGTGTTGTACTGGCCGATCACCTGCTGAAATTCACGCTGCCAGGGCGTAATGTCCTCGTGGTAGGGGCGGGCCGCCGGGGAGAAATAGTACGGGCTTTCGGCCCCCATTTCGTGAAAATCGCCGTGCAGATGAGGCATCCACTGCTGGTACAGAGCCATGCGCTGGCGGGTGATTTCCTGGGTCTGCCAGGCCCAGTCGCGATTGGGGTCGAAGATGTAGTGCGTATAGCGACCACCCGGCCAGGGCTCGCTGTGTTCGCGGGCAAAGGCGGTCGGGTCAGGATTGACGCCCGCCATCTGGGTATACCAGTTCACGTAGCGGTCGTGGCCGTCGGGGTTGGCGCAGGGGTCCAGAATCACAACCGTTTTGTCCAGAATTTTCCGGGAAAGCGGGTCGTTGGCGTTGAGCAGACCGTGCAGGACCAGCATGAACGCTTCGGAACTGACGGCCTCGTTGCCGTGGACGTTGTAGGTAAGCCAGGCAATCGGCGGCCCGCCGGGGGTCGTGGGCGTGCCCGATAGGAGCCCGATCTGCTTCAGGTTATTGGTTCTGATTTCCTCCAGACGGGCCATGTTGGCTTCCGAGGCTACCACCACCGTCAGCAGGGGGCGACCTTCGTGCGTGGTACCGTACGGCAGGACTTTGACCCGGTTGGGAAACTGACGGGCCAGTTGCTCGGCGTAGGCGTTGACGCGGTGCTGCGGCGTAAACTTTTTCCCGACCGTGTAGCCGAGAAACTGATCAGGATGTTGAAGAGGTGTATTCTGGGAAAATCCGGCGGTGGCCGTTAAGATTCCCAACGCCAGTAAAAATTTTTTTTTCATTAATCGTGGGTTGGCAAGTAATTGGAACTGAACTCCCAAAAGTACTTCCAAACGCTGGAAATGCCGTTTTAAAACGTTCAAATTTTCATTTTTTGTGCCGGGGACTTGCATTGTTGAAATTTCGCCGTACCTTTGCACCACGATTTCGGAAGACGGTCACACAGAAAACGAAGTCAACAGAAAAGGCCGATTCGTCTAGCGGTTAGGACGGGACCCTTTCACGGTTCAAACAGGGGTTCGATTCCCCTATCGGTCACCAAGGTAGCAGAGTTTGCAGTGTTGAACCCTACCAGATTTTTAAAAACACTGCCTCATATAAGGCCGATTCGTCTAGCGGTTAGGACGGGACCCTTTCACGGTTCAAACAGGGGTTCGATTCCCCTATCGGTCACTGAAGCCAGTCAGCAATGACTGGCTTTTCTGTTTTATCCGGGGCCTGTTTCATGGTACAAACAGGGCCGGGGTCGCGCTCGACTTCGATTCCCCTATCGGTCACTTAAGCCAGTCATTGCTGACTGGCTTTTCTGTTTCTCTACCCGCCGGTTTTCCGGCCCGACGCGTCCCAAAGCGGGTGTTTACCGTCCTCAGAAACCGCTGGTGTAAAGAACGGCCCCCGCTTCCCGGCTTCTGATTACCTTTCTTCCAAAATGGCCTCTGTCCCTTCCCGGACCCGTTAACTACCAAACTCAGGAGATTATGTTCAGAACAAAACCCAAAACGACGAAAGCCGACAAAGGCCGCAAACCGGCCTGGAAAGAATGGCTCGATTCGCTGGTGTTTGCGGTCGTGGCCGCCACGGTGATTCGTTTTTTTACGTTTACGGCCTTCGCCATCCCGACCCCTTCGATGGAAGGCAGCCTGCTGGTGGGCGATTTCCTGTTTGTCAGTAAACTGCACTACGGCGCCCTGACGCCCAAAACGCCGCTCCAGATTCCGCTGACGCATCAGAAAATCTGGGGAACCAATCTTCCTTCCTACAGCCGCGCCATTCAGTTGCCCGCCTATCGCCTGCCGGGATTTACCACGGTCAAAAACGGCGATGTGGTCGTGTTCAACTACCCGCCCCCGATTGCCGGCGAGCCGGACCATCCGAGCGATCTGCGGACAAATTACATCAAGCGGTGCGTCGGCATTCCGGGCGATGTGCTGACGGTCAAACTGGGGGAAGTATACGTCAACGACCGCAAACTGCCGCTGCCGGAAGATGCCCGGTCGTCGTATTTTATCCGGACCACCGAGCCGCTCGGGGAGGCGTTTTTCAGGCGCTACGGCATTGTCAACGATTTCAACTCGGCCGAAGGACCATTTATCAACTGGCAGCCGCTGGAAGCGTACGATGCCGCCCGGCGGACGTCGGTTCCGGTTGGGTACCGCGTGTTTACGTCCCGCCGGGTAGTTGAGGAATTAAAGGCGCTGGACTGGGTGCAGGGCATTGAGCCCGTGCTGGAGCAGCCCGGCCGTCGGCAGGAGGGGATTTACGGAGGTTCGGTCTTTCCCTGGAATATCGATAATTTTGGCCCCGTACGCGTCCCCCGAAAAGGAATGACCGTTCCCATCAACCGGGAGACGATCGCGCTCTACGGCCCGGTTATTCAGCGGTACGAAGGCCATGAAATGCCGGTCGTGACCGCTACCACCGTGGAAATAGATGGAAAGCCGCTGAAGACGTACACGTTCAGACAGGACTATTATTTCATGATGGGCGACAACCGGCACAATTCGGAAGATTCCCGTTTCTGGGGTTTTGTTCCGGAAGACCATATCGTCGGGAAGGCGGTGTTTGTCTGGATGTCGCTTGATCCGGCTCCCAAAAACGGTTGGAATGCCATCCGCTGGAACCACCTCTTCAGCCCCGTCCGGTAAGCGCGGCCCGGGGCAGAAATCCGGAAAGGCAAAAGCCGGACCCGTCCTGGGTCCGGCTTTTTGTTGCTGGGCGATATGCGTTTTCGGACGGGGCCGGACGCGGTGTTTACAGAAAAGGCAGTCCCGGATCAGGAGCTTTCCATTTCCTCAATGATCTTTTTGAGCTTGGTGCGGCTGCGGCTCAGGCGCATTTTGACGGCGCTGATGCCCATCTGGCTGCGTTCGCTGATTTCTTCAATGCTGAGTCCTTCCTCGTAGCGCATCAGGATGATTTCCCGGTCCGTATCCGAGAGCTTTTTAAGGACTTCCTGAACCTGAATCCACTGTTCGTCTTTGCTGGGAGCGGAGGCATCTTCCGTCACCTGGAGGTTGGCCCAGGTCTGGGGTTCCAGGCGCACCGAAGGGAGCTGGTTTTGCAGCTCATCGACCACGTGATGGTGGGTAATGGCGTACAGCCAGGTCGAAAACCGGGATTGTCCCTTGAAACGGCCGATGTTGCGGTGCACTTTCATGAACACATCCTGGGTCAGGTCTTCGGCCTGCTCCGGATTGGTGGTCATGGTGAGGCATTTACGGTACACTTTGCTGACGTACCGCTGGTAGAGGGCTTCGAAAAAGACAGGATCATGGGATGTGCGGACAAGGTTGACAAGATCTTCGTCACTCATGTTGCCGGCTGTCGAACGTCGGTCGATTGGCTGGGAGGCCATAAATGCAGTCGGTTAGTTAAGTAATGGAACAGGTGGATAGCCGATAATTCCTTAGATTATTGCATGACCATGACTTCGTTATGTGCTTGTGCAAAAGTAAGGATTGCTCCGAAATACTGGTAAATCTATCAACAATAATAAATAAAGTTTCTTATGAACGGATACAAAAGTGAGAATTTTTATTAAGGCTGGAGCGAGGCGACGCAGGCTAGTTCGGAATCGACAAGGCGCGTGAGGGAGAGAAGAACTTCGGTATGGCTACCAAATTTGAAGGATACATTTTCCAGACCACTTCCCCGGGAATTGTGGGCAAAGTCGGAGAGTTCGATCCGCAGCGTAGTCATGGTCAGCAGGACGGTTTCCTGGAGTTCGGTAAGCCGGGAGATGAGACTGGCACGTTCGGGGTGCTGGGAAGCGGTATTTTCTTCCAGTTTTTCCAGAGTCTCAGTAAGTTGATAAAACCGGGTCTGCAAGTCCACAACTGCCTGATTCCACACGGTTTCGTCGCCTTGGGGGAAATACTTATCCTCGTTGTCAAAACTGGATGACTCGATTATCATTTTGGTTTATTCATCAAGCATTTGTTAGCCGTAAAAATACGTAAGTAATCTCCATATAAGCAAACGAAAAAAGGGCAACTTGTGCGGAAGTGCCCCAGAATTTCAGTGTCCGGAAAGGTAACGCTCAGACGTAGATCATTTTCTTGGTCATTCCGCCGTCGAGCGTAAAGTTTTCTCCGGTGATAAAAGAATTTTCTTCGGCCATCAGAAACAGGATCATCCGGGCAATGTCGTCCGCCTGCCCGACCCGGCCCGCCGGGTGCTGCTGGTGATCTTCCGGCCGCAGCGAATCATGTTTGGCCTTGCTTTTTTTCTTCCAGGCCGTCACGTCGATCCAGCCCGGACTGATGCAGTTGACCCGGATGGCCGGGCCCAGACTGACCGCCAGGGCGTGCGTGAGCGACACCAAACCCCCTTTGGAGGCCGTGTAGGCAAAGGTGTTGGGCTCCGACTGGAAGGCGCGGGTCGAGGCAATGTTGATGATGCTTCCCCGCGTCTCCTGCAGGTGCGGTGCGGCCAGTTTGGCGCAGAGGAACGGCCCCGTGAGATTGACGGCGATGACCCGGTTCCATTCGTCCAGCGTGAGCCGGTCGATGGGCTTTTCGATCATAATGCCCGCGTTGTTGATCAGATGGTCGATCCGGCCAAACTGGTCGAGCGTCAGTTTCAGCGCATTTTTCACGGCAACATCCGACGCCACATCGCAGTTGATCACGGCGGCCCGGGAATTGGCCGCCTTCAGCAAATCCCGCATTTCATCGAGCGCTTCGGGGTCGGTATCCCAGACGGCAACTTTATACCCATGCGTGAGAAGATACTGCGTTGTGACGCGCCCGATGCCCTGCGCGCCGCCGGTGATGATTACTGTCTGCATAGAAGATAGAAAGGGCGTTTCAAGAATTACAGGTTGTTTGTACGAATATGTAGTCTATAAAAATTATAGGCATATGTGCTTAAGTATCGTTTTCCTGTGAACATCTATGCATTTGATTTGTTCCAATATGTGAATTTGATTTATTGATTGGTAACAAAACCCATTGACTGGCCTACAAAGTATGCTGCGGATTGCCTTTGACCCCTTGTACATTCACCCGCTTCCCCAGGGACCTAACGGCGAACCGCACCGCTTTCCGATGAGCAAGTACGAACTGATTCCGGAACAGCTGCTGTACGAAGGAACCTGCACCCCGGAGAATTTTTTTAGCCCTCAGCCGGTCGAGGACCGCTGGGTGCTGGGCGTCCACACGGCGGAGTACGTCCGGATGCTCAAAACCCTGACCGTGCCTGATCGGATGATGCGAAAAGTGGGCTTCCCGCTGTCGGAAGGGCTGGTTAAACGGGAGTGGATTATCACCCAGGGCACCATCGACTGCAGTCGGCTGGCGCTCGAACACGGGGTGGCCCTGAACGTGGCGGGCGGAACGCACCATGCCTACGCGGATCGGGGAGAGGGTTTCTGCCTGCTCAATGACGTGGCCGTGGCGGCTCATTACCTCCTGGAAAACGGGCTCGTCCGGAAGGTACTCGTCGTGGATCTGGATGTCCACCAGGGCAACGGAACGGCCGTCATTTTCCAAAACGAAGACCGGGTCTTTACGTTCAGCATGCACGGCAAAGATAACTACCCGCTCCGGAAGGAAATCTCGGATCTGGACATCGCCCTGCCGACCGGCACCACCGACGAACCTTATCTGGCGGCCCTTGTTGAAACATTACCCCGCCTGATCGAAGAACAGAAACCCGATTTTCTGTTTTATATTTCCGGCGTCGATATCCTGGCAACCGACAAACTAGGAAAATTCAAAGTTTCTCTAGAAGGATGCCGGCAGCGGGACGCTTTTGTGTTCGAACAGGCGCGTCGGTACGGCCTGCCGATTGCCGTTTCGATGGGCGGAGGATACTCCCCCCGAATCGCCGATATTGTGGAGGCCCACTGCAACACCTACCGGCTCGCTGATCGTATCTTTTTCTAACGACAAAACCCATGAACGGCAAACGTATGAAGGTTGTATTCTCGCTCGTCCTCCTGCTCGGTATTTCCGGCGCGGCAGCGGGGCAGGGGACCGAACAGACCCAGCGGCGACTGCAGCGGAAAGAAACCCGCACGACCACTCCCGAACTCTACAAAGAGCGCGATACGCTGGTCAGTATGCTGAAGCAGCGGATGACGGCCCTGACCGACGCGGGCGGCCCGCTGGGTGGTTATTTTGGGGAGGAAGCGAAAATCACCGGTCCCAGCGGACAGGAGCAAAGCCCCGCCGATTACCAGAAACAGCAGGCGGGTCTGAAGGTGCGGGAATATCGCCTGAGAAACCTTCGGATCGAGGAGGCTACCGCTACAGCCACCGAAACCTACGTCTATACCGAACCGGGTTCCGCCGGTAAACCGAATGCCGATAAGAAAGCAACCGTAAACACTGACCTGCGCAAAGGCAGTGACGGCCGATGGTTCATTACCCGCATGCGAATTTCTTCCAATTAAGGCTCCGGCCTCCTTCTGCATTATGCCAGTTCATCCCATTTATTTCAGTATCGACCTCGGCGAAACCTTTACCGATCTGGTGCTCCTGGACGGCTCCGGGCGGGTCTACATTAAAAAGATTCCGACCACTTTCCACGATCCAACCGCCAGCATCATCGCGAGCATTGTCCGCTTTGTGGCCCGCCGTGAATTTACGTTTGATGACATCGCGGGGCTGGTGATCGGCATGAGCGTGGATGCCACACCCGACCGGGCAGTCACCTGCGTCGTCGAGCTGGACGAACAGCTTCGGAAGGTCGGCTTCAGGGCGCCCTTGTACCTGATTACCCGGCAGGGCGAACTGCTGTCCCTGGAAGAAGCCCGGCAGAACCCGGATGTCATCATGCACCCGGCCCGGATGGGCGGCATGGTGGCGGGTCGTTTTTTCGGGAAGCAGACGGGCTCCGAAAAGCTCATTCTGTTCCGGATGGGCGGGGCTTCGGCCAATATTTCCCTGCTGACCGAATTGTCGGCCGAAACCTCCGTACTGGCCGAACAGGGTCAGGAACTGCCTTTCGGCGGAGACAGCTATGTCCGCCTGAACGCCGCCGGGATGCCCGAAATTCTGTCGGAACATGCCCGTCACGAAACCGGACCGGCCAGTTTTGGCCGGTCAGCTCCGGGCGAATCCCAACTGCCCACGCTGACGGATGTGTACCTGGCGCTGGGCTACCTCAACCAGGATTATTTTCTGAGGGGAGAAATTCCGCTGCACCCCGAGGCGGCCTCGGCCGTCATCGACGAACACCTCGCCCGTCCGCTGGGCGTCAGCGTGGAAGAGGCTTCGTTCCGGGTGGTGCATGCGGTGGAGCAACTGGTGGCGGGCATCATCCGGGATATGACCGGGGAGGCCCTGGATGCCGAATCGGCTTACAGCATGCTCGTTTTTGGAGGCGCCGGTCCGCTGCACGCCTGCGGCATTGCCCGTTTGCTGGGCGTCCGGGAGGTGATCGTGCCGGTGGGCGTCGGGGTGGTGGCGGCGCTGGGATACGCGCTGCGCCTGGCCGAAATTCAGGGAAAACTGCCGCAGGAGGTCCACCGGTCAACCCCGCCGGGACGGGTCAGCGAACAGGACTTTGCGGCGCTGAAAGGCTACCGGACCGTGTTCCTCGACGAAGACCTGGTGCCCAGTTCCAGCCCCATCTACGACCGGTCCAAAATCTGGGCCCGCGACTGCCTTTCGGGACCAGCCATCATCGAGGAGCATGAAACGACGACGGTCGTTCCGGAACAAAGCTACGTGCGGATCGACCAGAACCGCAACCTCTTGATTTCCATGCGGTAACTCAGAGGCCGGCCACCTGCGGCCGGTTGCTGACGGTAAAGGAAGCAATGCAGTCGAACTGCTTGTAGCGGGAGGCGGATTTGGGCGCGGCGTAAACCCGCAGGGTCGCCGTGCCCTGCACACTTGCCTTCAGTCTCAGCGAGTAGGTGTCTCCCGTGCGGGTAATCACGACGGGCACTTCCACCCCTTTGCCCTGACCAAACCGGCTGACCGTGCAGAGAAAGTCCAGCGAACGGGGGTTTCGGAACGAAAGCTGGGCGGGCAGGTTGCCGCCAATCTGGCCGTCCTCCGGAAACTCCGGCCCAAAACCCATCGTGAAATACGGGGCGTACAGCTTCGGAAAGCGGTCGAATTCAGACTTCGTCACCGGCCGGGACAGCAGCTGCCAGCGGGTTTCCGTCGGGAAGTGCTGGGAAACGAACTGCTCGGGCGGCGTCAGGAAATAGAAATCATTGCTGACGGCTCCTTTTTCGGCGGTCGAGACGGCCCAGGCCAGGTCGAACAGGTACCAGTCGCCGTCGATGTTAACGGCGTTCCATTCGTGGTCCACCACCTTAACGGGCAGGCCGGACTCTTCATCGGTCGTGCGGGCGTACCCCCGGATGCAGACGGCCTGCACCCCGGCGCGCTGGAGCATGTGCTTGAACAGAAGCGCATAGCCCGTGCAAAGGCCCTTCCGTTTGTTGAGCACGCGGGTGGCGTATTCTTTTTCGGAATAATATTTCTGACGATACGGGCTGTTGGCGGCGGCCATATCGTACTGTACGTGCGATACCAGCCAGGCGTAGATTACCCGGACCTTGTCCATGTCCGTGCGCGCGGGCGCCGTCAGGTAGTCGGCCAGGCTGTTGATGCTGCGGGCGGCCGATTCCGGGGCGCTGCGGGCATAGGCATCAATGCGGCTGTATTCGTCACTTGGACTCACGGTTTTCAGCCCGTTGACCGTGGCCGGAAACCGCATCCCGCTCCCAACCGTGAGCAGGATAACAAGCATCAAAAAACTGGAAAGGCGGTGGTGCATAGTCGGTTAAATACTCGTCCATAGAACAGATTCCGCCGGCCGTTTATTGCTTGGCGGCATTTATTTTCAATTAAAACGAGGCGCCGGAACGGTCGGAAATTTCCCGCCATACGGGCCCAATTTTTTATCTTTGCCAACGTTCCGGAGCACTTCGTCACGGACCGTTCGTTTTTCGCTTATGTTCAGAATAAACCACTGGCCTGTCCTCCTGACGGGCCTGCTCGCTTTTTTGTCTTTCACCATGGAAGCCCAGACGCCACTCCGTACACCAATGCAAACCGTTACCATTCGGCTGCGGCCGGGTCAGGATTTGAAACAGGAACTCGACCGGCTGGTCAACGAGCAGAAGATCGAAGCCGGGGCGGTGCTGACCTGCGTCGGGAGCCTGACCGACGTACGGCTGCGGCTGGCGAATCAGGAGGGCGGCACCGACTGGAAAGGTCATTTTGAAATCGTGTCCCTTGTCGGCACCCTGTCGGTCAACGGCAGCCACCTGCACCTGTCGGTGTCGGATTCGACGGGCCGCACGCTGGGCGGACACCTGTTCGAGGGCTGCCGGATTTACACCACGGCGGAGATTGTTCTGGGCATTTTTCCCGAAATCACCTACGTCCGCGAACCGGACCCCACGTTTGGCTACCGCGAGCTGGTGGTGCGCCGGAAGGCCAGCCGACCCGCAAAGAAAAAATGAGCGGGAACGCCACCCGTCCGGCCGTTGTTGCCTACTCAATGACTCGATTAGAAATGACCGAATACGAATACCGCGCGCACCCCGCCTACGCCAACTCGGACCTGACGGAACTGCTGACTCTGCATACCTTTAAGCCGCTCAAAAAGGCGTCCCCCAAAACGATGCAGTACGGCACGACGCTCCACCAGCTCATCCTGGAGCCCGACCGTGCGGTAGACTGGAGCCGCCACTCGAAATCCGAAGGCCAGCGGATGCGGGAACTGGCGCTTTCGGTGCGGGAACGGACGGCCGATCTGCTGGGCGGACTGGCCTTCGAAAAACCCGTTTTCTGGCAGTGCGGCCTCACGGGCCTGCCCCTGAAAGCCAAGCCGGACGGCGTCCGGGCGGGTTTGGTGGTCGATCTCAAAACTACTTCCGCCCGTTCCTGCGAAGAGTTTGTGTCTAAATTTCAGTGGTACGGCTACGACCGGCAGGCGGCCTATTACCTGAAAGCCGTTCCGGAAGCCACCGAATTCCTTTTCCTGGGTGTGCAGAAAGCCAAGCCGCACCTGGTCTACGAAGTCTGGTTCAAACGCCACGACGAATTCATTGAAATCGGCACCAAAAAGATCGACCGCCTGCTCCGGCTGGCCCACGAGGAAAGCCGGAAGGAAGGCGGCTGGCGACCGTCGTCCTGGAAAATGACTGAATGATTGAATTTTGAATGACTGAATAGCTCCGCAAATTCTAGCCCTGCGGAGCTATTCAGTCATTCAAAATTCAGTCATTTACATTAGAATATTGTCCACCGCCTCGACCCGCTTCGGGATGTTCGTTTCGCCGAGCATTTCGCGGAGGTCGATTTCGATGTTGCGGCAGATGGCCGTGAGGGGGACGTCGTTGAGGCTGTTTTCAAAGGGGTTTTCGCTGGTGTCGCCCACAATTTCCATCGTGTTGAACATCCAGGCGATAATGACGTAGATGGGGACCATCAGCCAGGCGTACTGCGGGCTGGCTTTGACCAGTTCGCTGAGCAGGCCGAAGGGGAGGACCAGCAGAAACAGCCACACAAAAACGTAGCTGAAAAAGGCGTACTGGCGGGGAAACGGGAAGGATTTGATCCGTTCGCAGGCTCCCTGCTGGTTGTACAACTCCACCAGCAGGCGTTCCATTTCGACATGGTGGAAACTGGAAAGCAGGCCCACTTCCCGGAGCCGGTTCAATTCTTCGGATTGGCGGCGAACCAGTTGCGTGGCCGGATTCTGGTACCGGATCAGCCGCTCGATTTCGGCCGGGTCCAGAAAACGGCTCAGTTCCTTGTCCAGTCCGCACTGCTTGAAAGCCGAGATACGCTCGACGATGGCATGCGCAATGTCGTGGTGCTGCTGCCAGACGGTGCGCTGCCGAAGCTGCACCCGCAGCGCCGTGATGTAGGCCAGATGATAATAAATCAAATCGTGCTTGGTTTCGGCCAGCCGTTCGGCCGTCCAGTCGCCCGCCGCATTTTTCAGGCTTGGATAATCCAGCACCATAATGGCCCACGAGCGACTCGCGTTGACGATGCTGCCCCAGATTCTGCGGGCTTCCCAAAGGCGTTCGTAGGACGAATTATTCTTGAAACCAACGTAAAAAGCCACCGCCGTACCGATCACGCCGACGGGTACGAACGGGATCGGCAGAAAACGCCAGTTCAACCATTCATACAGCGCAAAAATGGTAAACGAATAAAGGAGAAAGAAAAGAAACGGACGCCAGCCGAAGGTGACGATAAGTTTGAAGTTGACGCGCTTTGCGGTGTACATGACCTGATTATTTTGTCGGTGTGGAGAGGGTTTCTGAGCCAGATTGCCGATTAGGCCAGGCGGTGCCCGGTTGGCCGGACGCGGATAAACAACAAAAAAGCCGATGGTCGTGAACCATCGGCTTCCAAGATAAGAATTGGCCGTTTATTACGCCACTCGCAGCGACGGAAAGCGACGCTGCAGCAGGGCATAGCCCCCGAACAGAACCGTGCTGAAGAACAGGTCTCCGAACAGGCCGTTCAGGAAAAAGGACTGTCCGTTATAGAACGCCAGACCGGCCGTGTAGCAGGCCAGCAGGCCGCCCGGCGTTTGCGGATAAAACGTACTGCCGTACCAGACGGCAAAGTTGGTAATCAGGAAAAACAGGACGGACGACAGCAGGGAAGCCGTCACCACCCGAACCGCCGTCGGGCGTTTCAGGAGGAAATAGCCGATCAGCCAGGTCAGTCCGAACGAGCCGTAAACGGCCGCCATCGTGCCGTGAAAACCAATCAGGGCATCGCTCAGCAGCATGGCTCCAAAAGCAACCACCAGCCCCTGCCACTTCCGCTCAAACATGGAAGCGCCAAAAAGGGCAATGGCGGCAATGGGCGTAAAATTGGGCAGGTGCGGCAGCAGGCGACTCAGGGCCGCCAGCAGAAGAATGGAAATTACCGAGGCAGTGCGTACGTGAACAGACTTCATGCGAATTCGTTACCGGTTGATGTATTGGACCGTATAATGGTTCTGAAAAATAGAAACCCGGCTGACCGAACCGTAGTCGAGGTGCAGCCGGTAAGCGTTGCGTAAAGATAGTTCTAAAAACAGACACAGCAAACAGCGAATCACGCCGCCGTGCGTCACCAGGGCAACGGCCGATTGATTGTCAGGGATTTCTGGAACGATGTGTTCTTCCCAGAAAGCCAGCACCCGTTCATAAAACGCCTGAAAGCTTTCGCCGTTGGGCACCTGAATATTCACAAAGTCCGCCATCCAGGGATTCAGCTGCTCGGCGGGAATGTCGTTCCAGGGAATATTTTCCCAGTCGCCGAAATGAAATTCTTTTAACCGGTCGTCGAAGTGGATGGGATTACCGAGGTCCGTCGCCAGCCGGGCGCAGCGGCTCAGCGGGCTGGACCAGATCGTCACCGGCCCCTCCGGCAACAGCGCCCGAATCCGTTGTTTCTCTTCTTCGTAGGTTTCCAGAAGCCCCACATCGGCCTGCCCGTAACAGATCGAACGGGACACCGAAACGGCGGTATGACGGATGAGGTAGAGATCCATGAGGAATGATTGAATTTTGAATGACTGAGTGATTGATTGACCGAATGACTGATGGGTTGAATGGTTGATTGATTGAATGGTTGAATTACTTCGCCAGTTTCTTGGCTGCGGAGCAATTCAGTCATTCAGTCATTCAAAATTCAATCATTCCTACAGCGAAATCCACTTGATGGACACCAGCGACAGGTACCAGATGACTTCGGTGAGTTGCTGGATGGCGCCGAGGCCGTCGCCGGTATAGCCGCCCAGCCAGCGTTGGTAGAGGCGTTTCAGGTACGTCCGGCCCAGCCACATGGGCAGCAGGAAGGTCGCGTAAATCCAGAGTTCGGTCAGGTAGATCAGGGCCACCAGGGGAACGATAGCCAGCAGAAAAGAAATCCAGAACGGACCCGTTTCGATGCCTTTGGAGATGGGTTTGGCCTTGCTTTCGGCGTCTTCGCGGGCGTAGGGCAGCGCCCGGATGACCGTAATCGCCATGAACCGGCTCAGGCTGTGGCCGGAGATGTACATCAGGGTGCCCGCGTACCAGTAGCGCTCGGTTTCCAGAATGTTTTCCAGCGCCATGTACTTGACGGCCAGCAACAGGGCCAGTCCGACGAAGCCGTAGGTGCCCAGCCGACTGTCTTTCATGATGGTCAGAATCTGACCCGACGACCAACCCCCGCCGAAACCGTCGCACACATCCGCAAACCCGTCCTCATGGAACGCGCCGGTAGCCCAGATGCTGGCGATGAGGCTGAACAGCACCGCCATTTCGGGCGGAAAAAGGACGGTGCCGAGCCAATACGTGCCCGCCGCGATGCCGCCGACGATCCAACCGATGATCGGGAAAAAGACCGTGGAGCGGTTCAGCAGGTCTTCAGAATGATCGATGTTTTTCGGCACGGGCAGCCGCGTATAGAACATCAGCGCGGTAAAGAAAAGACGCATAGGAAAACGGGTTTGGGGTTAGCCCACCGTTTCAACGGTGGGTAAGTCGAAACGGTGGAAATGGTTGGGGATGCCCGCAGGGAAACCGCTTTAACGGTTTTCTTCCTTCTGACTAATCCCCGCCGACGCAAACGAAGCCATGTCGTTGAGCATCGCCACGGCCGAAGCCAGCAGCGGATAGGCCAGCGCACAGCCCGTTCCTTCGCCCAGCCGCAGACCCAGGGTCAGCAGCGGCGAAACGCCGAGGTAGTTCAGCATGGCCGCGTGACCCTGTTCGTCGGACTGGTGGCTAAAAACGCAGTACTCCAGCACGGCCGGGGCCAGTTTGTGCGCAATCAGCAGCGCCGCGGTGGCAATGAAGCCATCGGCCAGAATCACCATCCCGTTTTCGGCGGCCTGCAGATAAGCCCCCACCATCGCCGCCAGTTCAAAGCCGCCCATCGCGGCCAGCAGGTCAAGCGGGTCGGTGAGCGAACGATATCGGGCGGAAACTTCCTCCAGAATAGCCAGTTTGCGACCCAGTCCGGCATCGTCGAGTCCCGTGCCGCGGCCGACGCAGTCGGCCAGCGGAAGCCCCGTGATCCGGTGCATCAGGAGAGTGGCGGCGGCCGTGTTGCCGATGCCCATTTCGCCCAGCCCGACGACGTTGCAGCCCCGGTAGGCCACCCCGTTGACCAGCGTGCGGCCGGCGTCCATCGCCGCCCCGCATTCATCGGCCGTCATGGCGGGTTCCTGCCGCATGTTCCGGGTGCCGGGCCGGATTTTGAACTTGACAAACGTCTCCGTGTTTTCGGCAAACGTACCGTTGACGCCCACGTCGCAGACCAGCAGGTTAAGGCCGTTCTGCCGACAGAACACGTTGATGGCCGCGCCGCCCGCAATGAAGTTCTGCACCATCTGGTACGTCACTTCGGCCGGGTAGGCGCTGACGCCTTCGGCCGCCAGACCGTGGTCTCCGGCAAACACAAGCACGTGCGGATTCGTCAGTTCGGGAGTCTCGCTCTGCTGGATCAGGGCCACCTGGGCGGCCAGTTTCTCCAGACGGCCGAGCGCCCCGACCGGTTTTGTTTTCAGGTTGATTTTCTGTTCAATGGCGGGGAAAATGGCCCGGTCGGGCGGTAAGATAGCAGGAAGGACTTCGTTCATAGACTCAGTTTCAGTTAGGCTGACGAACTGCAAAAATGGGGGATGGTTTTATGATAAAAAAAGAAAATCCGCCATGAACAAAATAGTAAATGTCGATTGGGAGACCCTGCTGGTCCCGTCTACTTCCGTGTTTGAGATGGTCGTGCGGGGTACGCTGACCTATTGGTTCTGCCTGTTGTACCTGCGTGTTTTCCGACGAGGGGCCAGCCAGGCCGGGATTACGGACCTGCTGCTCGTTACCCTGATTGCCGACGCCGCGCAGAATTCGATGGCCCATAGCTACGAGTCCGTTACGGAAGGGCTGGTGCTGGTCGGGACGCTCGTGTTCTGGAATTTTCTTCTGGATTATCTGGGCATGAAAACCCTGGTGATTCGCAAGCTGAACTCACCGGACCCCGTCCTGCTGATCAAAGACGGCCGGATGCTCCAGCACAACATGCGCAAAGAGTTTTTGCATGAAGAGGAATTAAGAGGCATGCTGCGCGAGCAGGGCGTAGACGACCCCGCCAGCGTGAAGGAATGCTACATCGAGAGCAGCGGGAACATCAGCGTGTTAAAAAAGGAGTGATGGCAGGAAGGGTGTGCGGACATCGAGCGGACTTAATTCATCCGAAAGTCCTCCAGTTGTTTCTTCAGCTTATCCCGCGTGCGTTTCAGACGCATCTTCACGGCGCTTTCCGACTGCCCGAGTCTGGCGGCAATGTCTTTCACCTCCAGACCTTCGTAATACTTCAGCCGGATTACTTCCAGTTCCTCCTCGGTCAGGCTCGTCAGGGTATGGTTGACGGCTTGAATCTGCTCTTCCATGTCAATGGCTTCCGAGGAGTCCTGCATATCGGGCGTAATCTCTGGATTGTAATTCACCGTATGCAGCCGCTGGCGGTATTTTAGCTGGTCCATGCAATAGTTCGACGAAACGGTATACAGCCAGGTCGAGAACGACGACCGTTCCTTAAACCCTTTCAGGTTGGTCATTGCCTTAATGAAAATATCCTGGGTATAGTCTTCAGCCACCACGGGATCTTTCGTGATGGACAGACAGCGGCGGTATACCTTATTGACATAACGGTTATACAACTGCTCGAATAGGTCGTTGCGGTTGGTGTCGATATACTGGCGTACCAGTTCTTCGTCAGATTGCTGTTTCGGTAGCATTCCGGCACTACAGGTTGGTGTTGTTGAGAGGCGTACAACAGGCTGGAAAACTGGCTCTGCCAATTGTCTGACAAATATGAAAATATTTTAGTATAAATACTTATATGAAAATGAAATAATTTAAAAAGTATATGTTCGTTAAATCCTTTTGCAAGAATACCAAAGTTTCTGCCCGCTAAAACTTTACTGATTTATCAAGCGGCAAAAACCGGGGCACTTGAAGGTTGATTATTTTAGGAAAATAACAAATCACTCCTCGTACGTGGCAGGAAGGGAGGCTGCAGGGGCGAACCGATAAATCCTTGTGGTTCGGGCGGAAAAAGCGCCGCTGGTCATTCGAAAAAATGGAATACCTGTCGTTTAATGCTTTCCCCAAAAGGGCGGGAAAGCCCGGCTGTCCATCCGGGTAGGTCCTCTTTTTCTTGTCTGGCAAAATAAGGTCGGAAGGCGGTTGCATCGTATCCTGAAAACAGCCTGATAGAAACCTGCGTTCAGAATCGTACCTTTGTGCTTCCTGATTATTCGAACAACACGACATATGGTACAGAACGACGAACTGATCCGCATCATAGACCTCCTCAATACAACCTATGAAGGGGAGGAGGCATGGCATGGCCCCTCTGTAGTGGAGGTGCTGCGGGGCGTCACACCGGACATGGCCGGCCGACGCGTCACGCCCAACACGCACTCCATCGCGGAACTGGTGTTTCACATGACAAGCTGGCGGATTTTCTGCGTCAAAAAGATGCAGGGCGACAAGGATTTTGACATCAAATCTCCGGAAAAGAACTTCGGCTCGCTTCCGCAGATGGATGAATTTGAGTGGGAGGCCCTCCAGATGGAACTGAGTCTCAGTCAGGAAGAACTGGTCAACGAACTCGACAAGCGCGACGACGATGAATTCCTTGAAGACATCGTTCCCGGCCGGGACTATACCTATTATGACATGCTGCACGGCATTATCCACCACGATACCTACCATGCC
The DNA here is from genome assembly GCF_026278345.1 of Tellurirhabdus rosea. Taxonomy (NCBI): domain Bacteria; kingdom Pseudomonadati; phylum Bacteroidota; class Cytophagia; order Cytophagales; family Spirosomataceae; genus Larkinella; species Larkinella roseola. The sequence continues at coordinate 37,484 of NZ_CP111085.1, read as the reverse complement.
GGGCAGATTTCTCTCATCAAAAAAGCCCTTTTCTTCAAAGGCGCCGGCCGCAGCGAAGAACCGGAGGACCAGTACGGCTCCCGGTACGCGGATGATTACGACGATAATTATTGATTGATAGGTTGAATGGCTGAATGGTTAGATGGTTAAGCAGCAAAGTAACCATCCAGCCATTCAACCATCTATTAACCATTTCCCACCTGCTTGTATGAGTTATTGGCTTGTAAAATCGGAACCGGATGCTTACTCCTGGAGCCGGTTCGTTCGCGAAGGGCGGGCGGTCTGGGACGGGGTCCGGAACTACCAGGCACGGAATAACCTGATGGCGATGCGGACCGGCGATTCGGTGCTTTTCTACCATAGCGTCGAAGGCAAGGAAGTCGTGGGGCTGGCCAAAGTCAGCCGCGAGGCTTACCCGGACCCAACCGTTACGGAAGTGCCGAACCGCTGGGTCGTCGTCGAACTCGTGCCGGTGATGCCGCTGGCGCGCCCCGTAACCCTGAATCAACTGAAAGCCGAACCTCTGTTGGCGAATCTCTCCCTGATCCGGCAGTCCAGGCTGTCGGTCATGCCCATCCGTCCGGATGAATTTGAATGTATCCTGGCGATGGGAAAATAATTTAGTTCATGGTTGGGGAGTAGGGTTTAGAGTTTATGGTTTAGAGTTTATAGTTGCTCCGCCTCTTTACACGGTTTTGATTGAGGCGGAGCAACCATAAACTCTAAACCATAAACTTTAAACCCTCTCCCCAACCACGAACGTTAACCGATTACTATGCACTTACAACTCATGGCCCCGCCGGCCTGGACGGAATACGAACTGATCGACACCGGCGGGTTCGAAAAACTGGAACGCTTCGGGCCGTACGTGCTGAGCCGGCCGGAACCCCAGGCGATCTGGGATAAATCGTTATCGAAAGAAGAATGGCAGGGCCGGGCCAAAGCCGTTTTCCGCCGCGACAAAGGGTCGCAGGAAAAAGGCCAGTGGGAAACCCGGCCGGGCATGAACGACCGCTGGTTTGTCCCGTTCCGGCAGGGAGGACTCGATTTGTCCTTCAAGCTGTCGCTCTCGTCCTTCAAACATGTCGGAATCTTTCCCGAGCAGGGCGCCAACTGGTCGTACATTTACGATAAAGTGAAAGCGGTGCCGGTCGAGCGGCCGAAAGTGCTGAACCTGTTCGCCTATACCGGAGCGGCGTCGCTGGCCGCGCGGCAGGCAGGGGCGGAGGTGACCCATGTGGATGCCGTTAAGCAGGTCATCACCTGGTCGCGGGAAAATATGGAAGCCAGCGGACTGGACAACATCCGCTGGGTGGTCGAAGACGCCATGAAATTTGTCCGGCGGGAAGAGCGCCGGGGAAACACCTACCACGGTCTCATTCTGGACCCACCGGCCTACGGGCGGGGGCCGGACGGGGAAAAGTGGCTGCTGGAAGAACATCTGAACGAACTGCTGCGCACCTGTGCCCAGTTGCTTGACAAAGAGCATTTTTTCCTGATTATCAACCTGTACTCGCTGGGCTTTTCGGCCCTGATTCTGGAGAATCTGATGCGGGCTCATTTCGGCCCGCGGCCCAATACCGAATACGGTGAGTTATACCTGCCGGATTCGTTCGGGAAACGGCTACCGCTGGGGGTTTTTTATCGTTTTTCTTCCCTGTAACACGTATATTTGGGCTCGTTTTTGAGTACATGAGCAAGGGTCGGCTGTTTTTTCTCGGGAGTTTACTGGCAGCAGGGCTGCTGACGGGTTGTGACGACGACGCCCGGCGGCAGGCCCGGATTCCGCTTGTGCCCGGCAATTCGGCCGAAATCCGGAACCAGAAGGCGCTGGAAGCCCTCACCCGGGCCATCAACCGCAACGCCCCGGCTTCGGCCTACGCCCGCCGGGCGGCCCTGTTTCTGGAAAACGGACGCCTCAACGAAGCCCTGTCGGACATCGACGAGGCGCTGGACCGGGATGACGATGTGGGCCGGTATCACCTTATCAAGGCGCAGATTCTCCGGGGGCAGCATAAGCTGGACGATGCGCTGGAAAGCGCCCAGCGGGCAGAAGGTCTGGGCGTGAACACGCCCGAGCTGTACGTCGTGATGGGCGATTTGCTCCAGCAGAAAAAGCAGTTCGACCGGGCCCGGCTTTATCTGGCCAAAGTGCTTCAGATGGCTCCCTACGAAGGCGAAGCGTTTCATTTCAACGGCCTGGTGGCGGCCCGTCAGGGAGATACCGTCCGGGCGCTGAACCAGTACGCCCGGGCTCTTTCGCTGAAACCGCGTTACCTGGACACCTACACGCAGCTAACCTCGATTTATACGGCTCTGGGCGATTTGCAGACGGCGCTGAACTACAACCAGCGGGCCATTACGTACTTTCCCCAGAACGCCCAGCTGTACCACGGCCGGGGTCTGATCTACCACCGAGGTTACCAGCTCGACAGCGCTGCGCGGTACTACCAGCGGGCTATTCAGCTTCAGCCCGATCTGTACGCCGCTCATTTTCAGCTGGGGCTGGTGTACCTGAAATACAAAGCCTTCGGGCAGGCCCTGCGCCATTTTGAAGAGGTCGCCCGGGGCAAACCGGATTATCCGCGGGTCAACCTGTATCTGGCCGTCGCGCTGGAATACACCGGGCAGCTGGACCGGGCGCTGGAACTCCTGACGAAGGAATCGGAGTTAAATCCGTATGATTACCAGGTTCGTTCGGGTTTGTGGCGGGTGCAGCGGAAACAGTACGGCTATTACGGAGGAAACACGCAGCCCGAAGAATTTACCAAAGAGGAAGAAACCCCGACCCGACCCGGTTCGGTGCTCGATACGACCCGGGTGCGTATCCGGACGATACAGCCCCGTTCGCGTTTCAGCGTGTCGAACGATTCAACCCGAAATTAATTCATCGTTCAGAAGGTTTGAAGGTTAGTGCGGGACACTTTTTCCTGCGCCCACTTTTTAACCCTGAACCATAACCCGTAAACAATAAACTGGATTATGAGTGACCAAATTCGCATTACGCTGCCCGACGGGAGCGTACGAGAGTTTCCCAGCGGCGTGACGAGCCTGGAAATTGCCGCCAGCATCAGCGAGGGATTGGCCCGGAACGTTCTGGCCGCCAGCGTGAACGGTACCGTACAGGACGCCACACGCCCCATCACCGAAGATGCCACCGTCACCCTGCTCACGTGGAACGATCCACAGGGAAAAGCGACGTTCTGGCACTCATCGGCCCACCTGATGGCCGAGGCGCTCGAAAGCCTCTATCCGGGGGTGAAATTCGCCATCGGCCCGCCGGTCGAAAAGGGCTTTTACTACGACGTGGACCTGAACGGACAGCATTTCTCGCAGGAGGACTTCAAAAAAGTGGAGGACAAAATGCTGGAACTGGCCCGTCAGAAGAACGAATACGTCCGCCAGCCGGTCCCGAAAGCCGAAGCTATTGCCTATTTCGAGGAAAAAGGCGATCCGTACAAGATCGAGCTGCTTCAGGACCTCGAAGACGGCAACATCACGTTCTACACCCAGGGCGGCTTCACGGACCTTTGCCGCGGTCCGCACATTCCGAACACGGGCTTTATAAAGGCCGCCAAGCTGATGAACGTGGCCGGCGCGTACTGGCGCGGCGACGAAAAGAACAAGATGCTGACCCGCATCTACGCCGTCACGTTCCCGAAACAGAAGGAACTCGACGAGTACCTGTATCTGCTCGAAGAAGCCAAAAAACGCGACCACCGCAAGCTGGGCAAAGAACTGGACCTGTTCACTTTCTCCGAGAAAGTGGGCCAGGGCCTGCCGCTATGGCTGCCCAAAGGGGCGCTGATCCGCGAGCGGCTTGAAAATTTCCTGCGCCGGGCGCAGGTGCGGGCCGGGTACTCGCCGGTCGTAACGCCGCATATCGGCAGCAAAAGCCTGTACGAAACGTCGGGCCACTGGGATAAATACGGCGAAGATTCCTTCCAGCCGATCAAGACGCCGGACGAAGGCGAACTGTTCATGCTGAAGCCGATGAACTGCCCGCACCACTGCGAAATCTACAAATCGCGGCCGCGCTCGTACCGCGACCTGCCGCTGCGGCTGGCCGAATTCGGAACGGTGTACCGCTACGAACAGTCGGGCGAACTGCACGGGCTGACGCGCGTTCGCGGCTTTACGCAGGACGACGCGCACATCTTCTGCCGCCCCGACCAGGTGAAGGACGAGTTCAAGAAAGTGATCGACCTGGTGTTGTACGTGTTCAAGTCGCTGGGCTTCAACGATTACAGCGCCCAGATTTCGCTGCGGGACCCGGAGAACAAGGCCAAGTACATCGGCTCCGACGACTTGTGGGAAAAAGCCGAATCCGCCATCATCGAGGCGGCGGAGGAAAAAGGTTTGCCGACGGTAACCGAACTGGGTGAAGCCGCCTTCTACGGTCCGAAACTGGACTTCATGGTGAAAGACGCCCTCGGCCGGAAGTGGCAGCTCGGAACGATTCAGGTGGATTACAACCTGCCGAACCGCTTCGAACTCGAATATACCGGCGCCGACAACCAGAAGCACCGGCCCGTGATGATTCACCGGGCGCCGTTCGGTTCGATGGAACGTTTCATCGCGATTCTGATCGAAAACACGGCCGGGAATTTCCCGCTCTGGCTCTCACCCGACCAGATTGCCGTGCTGCCGATCTCGGAGAAATACGAAGACTATGCCAACGACGTGTTCCTGACGCTTCAGGAGCAGGACATTCGCGGCTACGTTGACCTGCGCGATGAGAAAATCGGCCGGAAGATCCGGGATGCGGAAGTCAGCAAAGTGCCGTTCATGCTCATCATCGGCGACAAGGAACAGAGCGAAGGCAAGGTGTCCGTCCGCCGCAAAGGCGAAGGCGACCTCGGTGCCCTCTCCCTGAACGAATTCATCGCCATGTTCCAGGAGCAGGTTAAACCTTGAAAGAGTTAAAAATTAAAAGTTAAAAGTTAAAAGTAGGGCTCCGCCGGGCAAGGTCCCTGAATAGGCGGAGCCCTACTTTTAACTTTTAACTTTTAATTTTTAATTGCCTCCTCTTGCCCTTGAAGCATTCTTTTCCTACTTTCCCCGAAACTTTTAAAAAACCGTTACGTTATAGCCAAGTAACGCATTATACAACTCTAAACAACATCTATGGCATTACAGCGTAGACCAATGCGCCCACCGCGCGTGGTCGAAGAACCTTACCGGATTAACCAACGCATTCAGGCCAAGCAGGTGCGCGTGGTCGGCGAAAACGTAGAACAGGGCGTATATGATATTCAGCAGGCGCTGGAAATTGCCCGTTCGATGCAGTTGGACCTGGTTGAAATTTCCCCCAATGCTGTTCCGCCCGTTTGCCGCGTCGTTGACTATTCCAAGTTCAAGTACGAACAGAAGAAGAAGCAGAAGGAAATCAAGGCAAAGGCACAGAAAGTCGTCATCAAGGAGATTCGTTTCGGTCCCAACACAGACGACCACGACTTCGATTTTAAACTTAAGCACGCCATCAGTTTTCTGAAAGAAGGAGCCAAGGTAAAGGCATACGTCCAGTTTGTCGGCCGCTCCATCGTCTTCAAAGAGCGCGGGGTCGAACTGCTCAAGCGTTTTGCGGAAGGTCTGGAAGAGCACGGCAAAGTAGAGGCCGAGCCCAAACTGGAAGGAAAGCGGATGTCCATGTTCCTCGCCCCGAAAGTGGTAGCCGCGAAGAAATAACCAATCCGGGAAGGAGAGGGAGGAAGGATGAAACGAGAGGAGGGAAGTTTATGCCCTTTTCTCCGGTGCGTCCTTTCTCCCTTTCCTTCTTTTTGTTATCTTTGCACCCTGTTTCACTTTTTTCTGCATAAACCAATGCCCAAAGTAAAAACCAACTCAGGTGCCAAAAAGCGCTTTCAGCTGACGGGCACCGGCAAGATTAAGCGGAAGCACGCTTTTCATAGCCACATCCTGACCAAGAAGTCGACCAAGCGGAAGCGGAATCTGGTGCACAACGCACTGGTATTCACGGGCGACGAGCGTCGGGTTAAAGTTATGCTCGGCCTGCAATAGTCGCTAAAATTTTTCTGGTTACCTCGTTTCACCCGACAACCAGCACCCAAGAACAGTTAAAAATTAAAAGTTAAAAGTTAAAAATTGAAGACAGGTCGTAAGGTCAATACTTTTCATTTTTAATTCTTAATTTTTAATTGACCCTGTCGCTGGCGTCAAAAAACACAACTTTTTACAATGCCACGTTCAGTAAATCACGTCGCCTCGCGGGCACGTCGCAAAAAAATCATGAAGCTGGCCAAAGGGTACTTTGGTCGCCGTAAAAATGTCTGGACGGTCGCTAAAAACGCCGTCGAAAAAGGGCTTGTTTATTCATTCCGTGACCGCCGCCAGAAGAAGCGGGACTTCCGTGGTCTCTGGATTCAGCGGATCAACGCCGGAGCGCGCGAGCATGGTCTTTCGTACTCTGCGTTCATCGGTAAACTGCATGCCTCCGGCATTGAGTTGAACAGAAAAGTTCTGGCTGACCTGGCCGCTAACCACCCGGAAGCATTCAAGGCAGTCGTTGAAACAGTGAAATAAGCAAAAAGTCCCGGCCTTGGCCGGGACTTTTTCATTTTCGGGCTCCACCGGCCTACGTCTCGACCACCATTGTCTTTAGTCCGGCCCAGTGGCCTTTTTCGTTGCGACCCAGCAGGTATAGATCAACTTCCGTTTCTCCCACGCGAAAAACCTGACGGCAGGTCAGGTGCCGGTTTATCTTCTCGCGCAGCGCCTTGAACCGTTCGACGGTCGCTTTTTCCTCTTCCTCGTACCAGTCCTGCTCCTCAACCAGCGGAGGCCAGAAATCCTCTTCAGTCCGTTCTTCTACCCTGGCGGCCGGATCGGCTTTGACCAGCGCTTTCAGCGAGTCGGCGGTCAGCGGCGTTTCGGCCGGTTCGGCAAAGTCAACCCATTCAATCGGCTCATCGGACTCACTCGGGTAATAGAGATCGGCCAGCAGGGCTGAAAGGTTCGTTTCCTGGTCTTTTTCCTTTGTATTCATCCTGAAAGCGTAATGACACATGGCGTCTTTGTCTTCTTTAACAATAAGACGGCAATGTGGTTAGAAAAGTAATAGTTACTTTCCAAAGATTTTTGCGTCAGGCAAAGTAACAACTCATTTCTATTTCAACCATCAAACCAACCTTTTGTATGCTTGATACTTTGATGAATCTGGTCCGCCAGAGTTCCGGCGATGCCGTCATTAATAACCCGGAAATTCCCAATGAGCAGAACAACGTCGCGCTGGAAGCCATCCAGAACGGTATTTTCGGCGGCCTGCAGCAACAGGCTCAGGGCGGTAACCTGGGCGGCCTGATGGGCATGGTCATGGGACAGGGCAGCGGCCAGCAGACGCAGGTGGTGCAGGGGGTAGAACAGAACGTCCAGCAGAACCTGATGCAGCGCCTGGGCATCTCGCCGCAGGTCGCTACCTCCATCGCGGCGGTGGTGGTGCCTATGGTTCTCAATAAACTGATGAACAAAGCCCAGGACCCGAACGACCCAAGCGTCAGCCAGAACGACATTCTGGGAGCCGCCACCGGCAAGCAGGGCGTCGACTGGATGGGAGCGGCCTCCTCGGCCATGGCGGACGGCCGACTCGATATGGGCGACCTCATGCGCGTAGCCGGTGGAATGATGGGCGGGGGCAGCAGCAGCGGCAACAGCCAGCAGTCCGGCGGCGGTCTCGGCGGCATGCTCGGCGGACTTTTCGGAGGAAAATAAAGGGAAACGGTTGGAGCTACCACGCTTGCCTCGCCTTTTCGTCGGCAGGTTAACGAGGTAATTACGCTTTACCGCCCGTTGTTTCGTCGCGTGGCGACCTGACGGTTTTGGTCACCAAAACCGTCAGGTCGCCACGCGACGGGAGGACGATTTGTTCCAGCGCTACAAACGTTGGGTCGCTACGCGACGGGAGAAGCGGCGGGGAGGCTATTCTTTTAACACCAGGTACTGTGCCGCAGCGGGGCTTTCGAAACGCTTCTCTGAATCAGAAAAAGCGCGCTGGCTTTTTTCCTCTGACTTTCTCCTTGCTTCGCTTCTCCTATCTGTCCTTTCGCCCTCCTTTTTCTTCTTTTCCTGTCAGTTCTCAGGCCACAAGCAAAGCCATTCAGTCAGCAAATTCTGCCAATCTGTCACAGAAAGGCATCTTTCCCGGCCGTGGCACATCCCTTGCAGAAAAGAAAGTAATGTCAGCATAACCAATAACCCTAGACATTCAGCAAACCAATATTATGGGAAAGATTATCGGTATTGACTTAGGAACAACCAACTCGTGCGTAGCCGTTATGGAAGGCAACGAGCCGGTGGTAATCCCGAACAGCGAAGGCCGTCGGACTACCCCGTCTGTCGTGGCATTTATGGATAATGGCAATGGCGAGCGTAAAGTCGGTGACCCGGCCAAACGTCAGGCCATCACCAACCCGAAGAACACAATCTCCTCGATCAAGCGCTTCATGGGCAAGCGTTTCAACGAGACGACGAACGAAATGAAAACGATCTCCTACTCGGTGGAACGCGGCCCCAACGACACGCCGCGCGTCCGGATTGGAGACCGCCAATATACTCCGCAGGAAATCTCGGCGCTGATTCTGCAGAAAATGAAGCAGACGGCAGAAGATTACCTCGGCCAGACCGTAACGGAAGCCGTAATCACCGTTCCGGCGTACTTCAACGACGCCGAACGCCAGGCAACGAAAGAAGCCGGTCAGATCGCCGGTCTGGACGTCAAGCGAATCATCAACGAGCCGACGGCGGCAGCCCTGGCCTACGGTCTGGACAAGACGCACAAGGACATGACCATCGCTGTCTTTGACCTCGGCGGCGGTACGTTCGATATTTCGATTCTGGAACTGGGCGACGGCGTTTTCGAAGTAAAATCGACCGACGGCGACACGCACCTGGGTGGCGACGACTTCGACCAGGTGATCATCGACTGGCTGGCTCAGGAGTTCAAGAACGACGAAAACATCGACCTGCGGCAGGACCCGATGGCCCTGCAGCGGTTGAAAGAAGCGGCTGAAAAGGCCAAAATCGAGCTATCGAGCTCGTCATCGACCGAAATCAACCTGCCGTACATCATGCCGGTGAACGGTATTCCGAAGCACCTTGTCCGTACGCTGAGCCGCGCCAAGTTCGAGCAGCTGGCCGATACGCTGGTGCAGCGGAGCCTGGAACCGTGCCGCCGTGCGCTGAAAAACTCCGGCCTGTCGGCCAGCCAGATCGACGAAGTGATTCTGGTCGGTGGCTCAACCCGGATTCCGAAAGTGCAGGAAGAAGTAGAAAAGCTGTTCGGCAAAAAGCCGTCCAAGAACGTAAACCCCGACGAAGCGGTGGCCATTGGTGCAGCTGTACAGGGTGGCGTTCTGACCGGTGAGGTGAAGGACGTGCTGCTGCTCGACGTGATTCCGCTGTCGCTGGGTATCGAAACAATGGGCGGTGTGTTCACGAAGCTGATCGACGCCAACACGACGATTCCGACTAAGAAATCGGAAACATTCTCGACGGCCTCCGACAACCAGCCGAGCGTGGAAATCCACATTCTGCAGGGCGAACGTCCGATGGCGACCCAGAACCGTTCCCTCGGTCGCTTCCACCTCGACGGAATTCCGCCCGCGCCGCGGGGCATTCCGCAGGTTGAAGTTACGTTCGACATCGACGCCAACGGCATCCTGCACGTGACGGCCCGCGACAAAGGCACGAGCAAAGAGCAGAAAATCCGGATCGAGGCATCCAGCGGTCTGAGCGACGCCGAAATCGAGCGCATGCGTCAGGAAGCGAAAGCCAACGAAGCCGCCGATAAAGCCGAGCGGGAAAAGGTCGAGAAGGTCAACCAGGCCGACTCCATGGTTTTCCAGACGGAGAAGCAACTGAAAGAATACGGCGACAAACTGTCGGCGGGCAACAAAGAGGCCATCGAAAGCGCCCTGGCGCAGCTTCGGACGGCCCACGGCAGCCGCGACGTGGCCGCCATCGACAGCGCCATGGAAGCCATCACGGCCGCCTGGAATGCCGCTTCGCAGGACCTGTACGCCGCCGGTGCCCAGCCGGGTGCCGATCCGACGGGTGGTGCCGGTTTCAACGGCGGGGGTCCGACGAACGGACAAGGCCCCACCAACGGCAACGGCCAGCCCGGCCAATCGAACGAAGGAAACGTTTCGGATGTGCCGTACGAAGAAGTAAAATAATCGGATTACCGACTAATAGCAAAAGCCCCCGCCGTTTCCGGCGGGGGCTTTTTTGTGGCCCGCCGGAAATATTTTGAAATTGAACCGCCCAACGGAAAAGCGGAGCATTTTTTGTTGGTACTCTCCGTCTGAAGGCAGAGTGAATTCGTACCCTGACCCTGTCGTCAACTAGATGAGAAAACTGAAGAACCCCCGTCAACTGCTTTATTTCGGTTTTATCTGGGCTTGCCTCGGCTTTACCCTCGGCTGCTTTACGCTGCTGGGCCCCGTCCGCTGGATCGTCACCTTTGCCCGGGATAACGATTTTTCCGAATCGACGGAAAACTGGCTGGTCCGGCTCGCCATGTTGCTTTTTTTCTTCATTTCGTTTCGGATGGCAACCCGCGCCGTTCGCAGGGCGGAGGAATCGCGGGGACCGCGCCTGAAATGGGGAATTCCGGCGGGTGCTCTGGCCGCTGCGGTCTTGTCGCTGGCGCTGTTTCTGAATCCGGAATTTTTGAACGGGACAACCGGCGGAAGTCTGGATACCTCGAATGAGGCTTTTACGTTCGGTCCGTATCCGACGCCCCAAATGCTCGGCGAGCTAAAAAAAGAAGGCTACGCGGGGGTTATTTCCCTGCTGCATCCGGCCGTTACGCCGTTTGAACCAATGCTGCTGGAGGAGGAGAAAAAGGCCGGAAAGCAGGTGGGGCTGGACATTATCAGCATCCCCATGCTGCCCTGGGTAAGCCAGAATGAGGCATCCATCAAGCAGATTCGCGACCTCGCCGCCAAACCCAAAGGCCGGTATTACGTGCATTGCTACCTCGGCAAGGATCGCGTGAACGTCGTGAAACGGATCATTGCCGGAAGCGGCGGAACGATGGTAAATGCCGACGGGGGCGTAGTGGCCCGGAGCCTGAGCGAAATTGATCACTTTGAGCGGGGACCGGTGGTCGTGCTGGGCAATGACGTGTATCTGACCCCGTTTCCGACCGATGAAGAGTACCTGGGTTACCTGATGGCCGCCGGGGTAAAACAGGTCGTCTGCGCCATGGACGGCTCCGACAGCGAAGCCAAAAAGCGGATTCAGCAGGAAGGGGCATTGCTCCAAACGTATCAGATCGCCTACCGCCATCTGCCAGTTGTGGACGAAAACGATGAGCAGGCGATCCACGAGCTGCTGACCGCCGTCCGGGGACTGCCTAAACCGCTGGTGATTCATCGCTTCTTTTCGGACCGGGCCACGGAAAAAAAGATTGCCGAAGCCTATTGGAAAAAGTACGGGAAGCCCGCTTTTTAAGAACAAATCCGGAGAAGTCCGTTTACTTTACAGAAAACGGCTTCAGGCATGACCTCCCGGTATATTGACACCAACTCGATTAAACTGCACCTGATGGAGGCCGGACCCGCCGACGGGCCGCTGGTGATTCTGCTGCATGGCTTCCCCGAATTCTGGTACGGCTGGCGCAAACAGATCGAGGCGCTGGCGGCGGCCGGTTACCGGGTTTGGGCACCCGACCAGCGGGGGTACAACCTCAGCGACAAACCGCCGGGTATCCACAGTTATCGCATCGACACGCTGGCGGCGGACATTGCCGGACTCATCAACGCGGCGGGCGTCGAGAAAGCCTTCCTCGTCGGGCACGACTGGGGTGGGGCCGTGGCCTGGTGGGTGGCGGCGCACTATCCGCAGCGGTTGCACAAACTGGCCATCCTGAACATGCCGCACCCCGATGTCATGGCCCGGTTCGTCAGGACCCATTGGCGCCAGACCGTGCGGAGCTGGTACATCCTCTTTTTCCAGTTACCCGGCTTGCCCGAATGGCTGGCCGCCCGCGACCAGTTTTCGCTTTTTGCCCGGACCCTGCGCGGCACCAGCCGTCCCGGCACTTTTTCCAGAGCCGACCTGAACGAATACCGCAAAGCCTGGGCGCAGCCCGGCCACGGAGGCCAGCCGGCCATTCGGACCATGATTCACTGGTACAGGGCCGCGATTCAGAAGCGACCTTCGGGAAAGCATGAAAAGCGTATCACCGTCCCGACGCTGCTGCTCTGGGGAACGGGTGATTCGTTTCTGCTGAAAGAACAGGCCGAGCCGAGTCTTGCCCGCTGTGATCACGGAAAACTGGTATTCTTCGAGAATACGACGCACTGGATTCAGCACGAGGAACCCGCGCGGGTGTCTGAGGAACTGCTGGCTTTTTTCGACCGGACCGACTGATTCAGTGCTGGTGTTTCATCGGTTTCAGATAGACCGTTTTGCGCCCCGCCAGCCAGCGCGGGTCGATTCCCGTCAAACCGAAAACCCGGTCCCAGGTCCGTTCAAAACAGTGCGCCGCGTCCGGGAAACTACACGAAAGAGCAAGGGCGTGCTGGTAAAAGCGTAGCGGCTGCTGCCGGATAACGTCCCGATGAACGGCGAACTGGGCACCCAGAACGAAGGTATACTCGGGCGGGCCTTCCTGCTCCAGCAGCGCCCGGTGAAAGCCCGCAAGATCGAGGCCGCGGCCGTCCTCGTTTTTACTCCAGTTCCGAAACAGGCGATCACCCTGCGCGTCGTCGGTGTCGATCAGATGACCGAGCCAGCGAAACGGACCAATGGCCTCCGGACGGGCAACGAACTCCCGCAGCAGGTGGTGAAAATTATAGGCGTGGTCGAACGGCTTTCCCTGACAGAAAACGGTCCACTCGGCCAGCGAATCGTAGCGGGAAACCAAGTGATACAGGTACGTGTGGGCTTCCCGGCCTTCGTTGGGCAGTTCGATGGCTCCCGGATGCCGGGCGTCGGGGCATTTATCGTACACGGTGACCGATAGGCCGGAGGCGGTCGGCACATTGCCCAGCCAGTTCAGATTTTCCCGGTAATGGGCCACCACCAGTTCAAGACGGTTCATTCAATGTGTAAGCTAATCTGTCCGCAAAGGTACGGAAAAGCCGACAGCCGCTTTCTCCCAAACGCCGCTCCGGATAAAACCCTTCCAGAACAGCCGGTCAGCCACCCGACTCAGACGCAGTTCTTCTTCCAGCAGCCGGGGCCAGTCGGGCAGACGACGGGCTTCAATGCTGGCCGTCAGCCGAAAGAAGCGGTACATCGACTGCAATAAAAAAGCTTTCCACGCGGTATCCGGCCGGAAAAAGTCGGTGCAGAACCACTTTCCGCCCGGGCGCAGCGCCGCGTACAGCGAGGGTAGGAGGTGGCCGACGAGCCGTTTTTCCGAAAATAAATCCAGCACGAATGGCGTGAAAACGGCGTCGAATTGCTCATCCGGTAAGAGGGACCGTTCCGTGCCGTGCCGAAAGTGTACCCGTCTATCCTCCCGAACCCGCCGGCGGGCCCGGTGCAGCATGCGCCCGGAAGCTTCCAGATAAACCACTTTACGGGGGGCGCATGTCGTCAGGATTTGTTCCAGCAGCCAGCCGCTGCCCCCGCCGACAATCAGGATTTTCGCTTCGGGCATTACTACCGGTAAAAAAGCCGCCTGGGCTTCGTTGAGGACGTTTCCAAAGACCAGCCGGGCCAAAGCGTCATAAAAGGGGGCAACCCGGTCAAAGCCGCTGTCGGGGTTTGTGCCGGACGGGTCTTCAGGCATGGGACGAAAATCGGTTCTGGATGAAAAATAATCAGTACGGCGCATGACCTCCCGCGGGGAATTGGCGTCCTACCGGTATAACGGTTTCCCTCTGAACCTGATTCGACTTATGAAGAAATTTACCGCCTTTCTGCTGTTCATTTGCCTTTTTGCTCACCTCACGAACGCGCAACGCAGATCACCGGCGCCATCCCGGGAAACCGGGTACGACAAGCCAGCGAGCGTGAGCGTGCGCGTCGGGCCGACCTTGTTGTTTGGCGACCTGAAGGAATCGCGGTCCGCCTGGACGGCGGGTGCGCAGCTTACCCTGCCCGTTAGTCGGATGCTGAGCGTGGGGCTGGCCGGGGATCTGGGGCGGCTAAGAGGCGAAGAAAGCGCGTTTTATCACGCCCGTTCCGACTGCCGTTTCGGGCAGGGAACGCTGGTCGGCATGCTGGATTTGCTGCAACTGGGAAAGGAAAAAGCAAGGCTGAGCGAATTCAACCTGTACGGCGGGGTTGGCCTGATTCTTTTTAACGCAAAGGCTTACGACCTGACCACCGACCAGCTGCTGCGGCTGACCAACAACGAGAACAGCTTCCGCTCCCGCGACGGCATCGAACAGCGAGGTCGCCGGGGCATCCGGAACACGCACGAACTGTCGGTTCCGGTCGGCGTTCGTTTCAGCAGTCCCCTTTCCCGGCGGCTGAGCGTCACCGGCGACATCCGTTACACGTTCGTCCGGACCGATAAACTCGACGCCACGCTGGACAATAATAATCTAACCCTGAAAGACGGCAGAGCGCAGACCGAGCAGATTCTTTATTCCCAAAACACCCACGACCGGTTCGGAGCGCTGTCGGTGGGAGTGGTGTATTATTTTGGGGAGAGGCAAAAAAATGACTGAATGATTGATTGACTGAATGACTGACCAGCTTCGCAGAGATAGCATTTGCGGAGCTAATCACCGCGGCGGCGGACCGCTCATTCAGTCAATCAATCATTCAGTCATTTTCCTACACTTCCGCTCCGCGCTCGACCAGGGCTTCGCTTTCGGCTTCTACCGTGACGGCTTCGCCGAGGAGGGAAATCGTCAGCGGCTGGTTCGAGAAGTTCTTCACGGTCACGTCGTTCTGGGTCACTGTTACCTGCAGCAGTACGTCGCGGAAGCGGATTTTGAACGAAAGCGAGGTCCAATGGTCCGGGCAGTACGGGTTCAGCACCAGCCGGTCGGCCTCGACGCGCAGCCCACCGAAGCCTTTGACCACGGCGAGCCAGGTGCCGGCCATCGACGTGATGTGCAGACCGTCTTCCGTATCGTTGTTGTAATCGTCGAGGTCGAGGCGGGCCGTCCGCAGGTACATTTCGTACGCTTTGTCCTTCATGCCCAGCTTCGACGCCTGCACCGAATGCACGCAGGGCGACAGCGACGACTCGTGAACCGTCAACGGCTCGTAAAAGTCGAAATTGCGGCGCAGCGTCTCGGTGTCGAACTCGTCCTCAAAGAAGTAAAGTCCCTGGAGCACGTCGGCCTGTTTGATAAAGCAGGACCGCAGAATCCGGTCCCAGGACCATTTCTGGTTCAGCGGACGGTCGCTGGCCGGAAGCTGGTCGACGGTCATGATTTCCTTGTCGAGGAAGCCTTCCTGCTGGAGGAACACCTGCCGCTCTTCATCGTACGGATAATGCATGTTGTCGATGATGTGCCGGGCTTTGGCCGTTTCGATGGCTTCGTCGAATCCGATGCGGGCAACCAGTGCCGCGTATTTTTCGGCATCCATTCCCTTTACCGTGTCGATGGACTCCAGCGTGTAGCGGAGCGTCCAGGCGGCGAGGTAGTTGGTATACCAGTTGTTGTTGACGTTGTTTTCGTACTCGTTGGGGCCGGTTACGCCGAGCATCACGTACTGCTTTTTGGCACCCGACCAGTTGACGCGCTGCATCCAGAAACGGCTGATGGCGATCAGAACTTCCAGACCGTAATCTGCCAGGTAACCGGCGTCCGTCGTGTAGCGGATGTAGTCGTAGATGGCGTAGGCGATAGCCCCGTTCCGGTGGATTTCCTCGAAGGTGATTTCCCATTCGTTATGGCATTCCTCGCCGTTCATGGTGACCATCGGGTACAGCGCCGCGCCGTTGGTGAAACCCAGTTTTTCGGCGTTTTCGATGGCTTTGCCGAGCTGTTTGTACCGGTACAGCAGCAGGTTCCGCGCCACTTTCTGATCGGCCGTCGAGAGATAGAAGGGGAGGCAGTACGCCTCAGTATCCCAGTAGGTAGAGCCGCCGTATTTTTCGCCGGTGAAGCCTTTGGGGCCGATGTTCAGCCGCTCATCTTCGCCCGTGTAGGTCTGGTTCAGCTGGAAAATGTTGAACCGGATGCCCTGCGCGGCGGCCGTATCGCCGTCAATGGCGATGTCGTTCATCTGCCACTTGGCGTCCCAGGCCTGCGCCTGTTCGGTCCGCATTTCGGCGAAGCCTTTGGACGAAATGCGTTTGATGTACTGGTGCGCCTGCGTCATCAGCTCCTCGGCGGCGTAGTTCATCGACGACAGGTTCACGGCGTATTTATACAAGACGGTTTCCTGACCTGGCTGCACGTCCAGAATGATGCGCGTGGCGGCGTATTTTTCGCGGCGGATGGGCTGCGAATGGAAATCGATCAGAACACCGTTCTGCTCCACCTCCACGCACATGCCGGTGCAGACGTGGAAGCCCGTTTTGCGGGTTTTCATTTCCAGATAAGCCTCGGCGTAGCCCGTTTCCTTGCGGACTTCATCCCAGAACTTTTCGTCGTAATTGGCGTCGCGGTTGCGCACGTCCCCGTCGATGTACGGCGTGAGGGTGAGTTTACCGTCGAAGTTCAGCGGCGTGATGCTGTAGCGGATGGCCCCGGCTTCGTCGTCGACGATGGAGCAGAAGCGCGTCGCTTTGACCTGGAGTTCCTTGCCGCTTTTCAGGCGGGCGACGAACGACCGTTCGAGAATGCCCTCTTTCATGTTCAGCACGCGGCGGAAATCGCGCACCTCGCAGGTGGCCAGGTCCAGCGTTTCGAACTCGACATCCACGTCGATGCCGATCCAGTTGGCGGCGTTCAGTACTTTGGCAAAGTAGTCGGGGTAACCGTTTTTCCACCAGCCGACGCGGGTTTTGTCGGGGTAATACACGCCCGCCACGTAGTTGCCCTGCAGGGTTTTGCCGGTGAATTTTTCTTCGAAGTTGCCCCGCTGGCCCATGCGCCCGTTGCCAAGGCTCATGCAGCTTTCGGTAATTTCATTGTACTCGCGGTGGAAGCCATCTTCAACGATGCACCACGGGTCATGCTGTAGGTAATTCTTCATCACAGGTTAGTTGTAATCGTACAAATTTAGGGAAGCGCCGGGAAGTGGGCTTCGTTCCTGACCCGCATCGCCTGCGCCAGATGCCGTTCGGTATGAGCGACCAGCATCTGGAAGGCATCGCCCATCCGGATTTTCAGCCAGTTGCCAAACAGGGTCGGCAACTGGGTCGTGTTCCAGTCGTAATAAACGGCCCGGTCGAGCAGCTGGAGCAGCAGCTTTTGCAACTCCACAAATTGTGCCAGAACCGAAGGCACGTCGAGGTCGCGGCGGGGTTGCACCACGGAAGGGGCCGGAAGCTTTATTTTAGCCTGAGGATCAACGGCGTACATAAGGGCTTTCCCGACCAGACCCTGGCTGACCGTCTGGTCGGTCGGGTTGTGCTGAACCAGACCCAGCTGGTCGGATTTGTGCTGGATGTTGCGGATGTAAAACCGCTCGGCCAGGTTCAGGTGCTGCAGGCACTCGATGATGCTCCAGCGGCCAGGCGCCGGTTTCCAGGCCAGCTGTTCCGGAGCCAGCGGCTGAAATTCGCGTTCCACCGTGTCCAGAACGGCCTGAAGCCGTTGCTGAAGCTGCCGGGCAAGTTCGAGTTTCTGCATGTGGTTATGAAGGTGTAAAAGTTTAACGTTTAAAGTTTAACGGTCAGCGGGAAAGCATATTCAGAAAGTGCCACCTTAAACGTTGAACCTTTAAACCTTAAACGGTAATTCAATCGCTTCGTTTACGGCCAGGCCACGCAAATCCGGTACAACCAAATCCGCTTCGGTTAGAATTTCCGGTGTGCCGATGCCCACGGTGCGCATCCCGGCGCGGCGGGCGGCTTCAATACCGGCCACGGCATCTTCAAAAACCACGCAGTCGGCGGGTTGCAGGCCCAGTTCTTCGGCACCTTTCAGAAACACCTCCGGGTCGGGTTTGCCGCGTTCGATCTTCGTGCCGTCGATAATGGCGTCGAAATCGTCCAGCATGCCGATGCGCTCCAGAATCAGTTTAGCGTTTTTGCTGACCGACCCGAGGGCGGTTTTCAGACCGGCGGCTTTGACCTGCACAAAAAAATCCGTTACGCCGGGCAAAATATCGCCGGGGGTCATCTGGCTGACCAGTTCAAGGTACCATTCATTTTTTTGAGTCGCCAGCGCCAGTTTCTGCTCTTCGGACAGCGTAACCCCGCCCTGCGCCAGAATGAGGTTCAGCGAATCCATGCGGCTGACGCCTTTCAGACTTTCGTTGAAATGCTCGGAAATATCAAACCCCAGCGAGTTCGCCATCCGCCGCCACGCCTGGTAATGAAAAACGGCCGTATCGACGATCACGCCATCGAGGTCAAAAAGAAAGGCTTTTGCTTTATTCATCAGTTGTATTCAGGAAAATAATAGCAAAAATAAATATTCCCTTACGTTTTTAACGAAAAAGCCCGGCGGCCAATTGGCTGGACGGGCTTTTTCCTAAAAAAATGCTATGAATACCGGGAATCAGCCGCTTCGGGTCACGAAGACTTATCCTGCGAACGCCCGGCTTTTTCTGGTCGTCGGGCCGGGTTGGTTACCGGCTCAGTTCCAGCACCAGGGCCGTTTTGGCCGGAATCCGGAGCGTTTTCAGATCGCTGATGGTCTGGCCGCTAATCACGTTCCGGGCTTTGGTGAAACCGTTCATCCGTTCGGCAAAGCGGGCCGTTTCGAGCGTTTTTTCGCTGTCCTGCTGGTTGGTGGCGACCATGACCGTTTTGCTGCCGTCGTACCGGAAATACACGTACACCCCGTCCTGCGGCAGGTACTGGGTCAGTTTGCCGCTCTGCAGGGCGGGAGTTGCCCGACGATAGTTGGCCAGCGTCCGGACATAGCCAAACGCCTCGGTCTCCCTGCCCTGACGACCGCCCGCCGTGAACTTATCCGCTTTGTCCCCGGCAAAACCGCCCGGGAAGTCGCGCCGTACTTCGGCGTCGGACGGGTTTTTGGTGCCTTTCATCAGCACTTCGGTGCCGTAATACCAGTGCGGAATACCCCGCTGGGTCAGCAGCCAGGTCACACCCATTTTGTACTTGTCGAAATCTTCCCCGATCACCGAGACGAACCGTTCCGTATCGTGGTTTTCGAGGAAGGTCACCAGCTTCAGCGGGTCGGCGTAGAGGGCGTCGGCGGCCACGGCCTGGTGCACCCGATTGACGCCCGTATCCCAGCCGAAGCCTTCGCGCAGGGCGGCGTTGATGGCGTCATAAAGGACAAAGTCCAGACCGCCCGGCTGATTGGATTTGAACTTCATATTCATTTTGTTTTTCACAAAAAACGACTGCGCCACCGGATTGCCGACCCACGATTCGCCGAAAATATGGATTTTAGGGTATTCGGCCAGCAGCGCGGCATTGCTGCGGTTGAGGAAGTCGAGGTCGTTGTATTTGTAGGTATCCACCCGCCAGGCGTCCAGATCAAACGTTTCGGTCGACCAGATGGCGTGCTGAATGAGGTAGTTGGCCATGAACGGGTTGCGCTGGTTCAGGTCGGGCAGGAAGGGCGTAAACCAGCCGTCGAGCAGCGTTTTTTTGTCGGAAGCGGGGGCGTAGGGGTCGTAGAGCACCACGTCCTTGTGGTTGCTGCCGGTATAGGCGGGCCAGGTGTTGATCCAGTCCCGGAAGGGCTGGTCTCTGTAGAACCAGTGGTCGTCCGAAATGTGGTTATATACGGCGTCCTGCACCAGCTTCATGCCGCGTTTGTGCAGTTCCTGCGCCAATTTTTTGTACGCCGCCTCGCCGCCGAACCGTTTGTCGATTTTGTAATGATCCGTGAAGTGGTAGCCGTGATACCCTGCCTGCATCCGGTCGGGCGCTTCCTGTTTGAGAGTCTCGTCGTTTTCGATGACCGGCGTCAGCCAGACGGCCGTTACGCCGAGGTCTTTCAGGTAATCCAGTTTGTTAATGACGCCCTGGATGTCGCCGCCGTGGCGCAGGTGCGGAATGCTGCGGTCGGCTTTGGTATCTTTCATGTCCGTAAAGGCGTCGTTGGACGGGTCGCCGTTGGCAAAACGGTCGGGCATGATGAGGTAGATGAAATCCGCCGTGCTGACACCCTGCGCCTTAACGGACTTTTCGCGGGCCTTCAGTTCGTACCGGCGGGTGACGGTCTGTCCGTTGCCGCGTCCGACAAGTTCAATCGTTCCCGGCTTTGCGTTCGGAGCGATGGTCAGGTCCAGAAAAGCGTAATTCGGGTTGTCGGCCTTGTGCTGCTTGACGAGCCGGATGCCGGGGTAGCTGGCCAGGCTGTAGGTCAGGGTTCCCGCCTGCGGACCGTAAACAAGGAGTTGCAGGGATGGATTTTTCATGCCCACCCACCAGTTGGTCGGGTGAATGCGGGTGATGGCGGGTGCCGTCTGCGCCGCGACCTGCCCGGCCAACAGCGTGAGAATCAGGCACCCTTTCAGGATGGAGCGTATCATAGGTGTTTATTCTGTAAAATAACGCGGCAAAATAGTGATTTATGATGAAAGTGGATATGGGTAGAGCGTAACGGAAAAGGGGAGAGGCTACCCACTCGGACAGGAGGGGCCGATGGTCTTTCCCGTAAACGATCCGTAGTGCGCTTACTTTCCAGCCCATCGTTTTGCGGATACTCAAAAAAGGACCAGCCATAGAAGAGAAAGGTTTGTAAGTCGGTATATTGGCTTATAAATCAAAGGCTTTGGCTGTTTCCCAACGCAGTTTGTCGGGTTGGCAAAAGGGCCGCGCTCGCTATGATTTACCAGAAACTGCCTCCGTCACCGCACCTCGCCCCGTTTGTGGAGTGTTACTTCGTCTGGGAGAAAGACCCGGTGCCGGAGCACCCCTTTTGCGTGGAATCGCCGCCCTCCGGGTACGCCTCCATGGTTTTTTCCTACGGGGATGCCTACCGGGTACGGACGGAAAAACAGCAGATCCTGGTGCCTCCAGCCTTCCTGACCGGCCAGGCCACCCACCAGTACAGCCTCGAACTGTCCGGCCGAATCGGCATGATTGGCATTGTTTTTAAGCCAGCCGGGATGAGTAGCCTGTTTGGGCTGCCGATGTACGAGTTTACGGAGGAACGGGTCGCGCTTACCGATGTCCTGGGAAGGGAAATGGCCGATCTGTACGAGCAGATCTGTCAGGAAACAACCACCTACGCCCGGGTGACACGGCTGGAGAATTTTCTAACTCGGCAGCTGATGCGAAGGGGAAACTGCTTCGACCGCACCGACTACGCCGCTAATCTCATCGTCGAAAAACAGGGAATCATCACCATTGGCGACATCATGGACGAACTCTACGTCTGTCGGCGACAGTTTGAGCGGCTTTTTCTGCACAAGGTCGGCGTCAGTCCCAAGTACTACGCCCGCATTCGTCGGGTCGGCCATATGTGTGCCCTGCTGGTCCGGCACCAGTGGCAGGTGACCGACTGGCAGGACCTCATCCACCAGGCGGGTTATTACGACCAGTCTCATTTTATCCGTGAATTCACGCAGTTCACCGGCAAGCCACCCACCGCTTACGTGCGTCAGAACGTCGAGCTGGCCCGCTATTTACAAGGGTAAAATGTCGCAAATGTACAATCACAGGGGCGGCAGGGCAGGTACTTTTGTCCTGGTAACCAACCTCTTTTTCCCATGAAAAAATTGATTGTCTTCTTACTGATGAGCAGCCCCTTGCTGGCGCAGACACCCGCCCGCTTATGGACCGAGGCGGACCGTCAGTATACGCTTGAAAACCTGCGGCGCACGCGCGACGAACTCGTCCGGGAAACCGAGCACCTGACGCCCGCCCAGTGGGCATTTCATGAGTCTGCCGACCGGTGGAGTATTGCGGAAGTGGTGGAACATCTGGCGCTGTGGGAGATTATCTGGTCCCGGGAAATCAGCATCGGTAGCCGCAACAAACCCCAGCCCGAATTACTCAAAAGCACGAAGCCGGATTCGTACTACCTCACCTTTATCCTGGAGCCTGCTCCGCATCAATCGCCTGACTTTTCCCGTCCCACCGGGTTTATGGAGGGCAAGAACACCCTGACGTTCTTTACAAGGCTGCGTGACCAGACGATTTCCTTTGTCGAAAAAACGGAGGCGGACATGCGGGCCCATTACGAGCTGACGGCCACGGACAGCCCGCGCAATATGCACCAGGTCTACATTTATCAGTGGGGGCACGTGGACCGGCATCTGCGCCAGATCCGGAAAATAAAACAGCATCCCCAGTATCCATCCACAATCGTATCCTCCAAATAACCTCTTGATAGCCATGCAAACTGCACAACAGGAATCGCTTTCACAACTAAGCCAGAAAGGCACCTGCCTGGCGTTCTTCACTGCCTACGACGACCTCGATACGGCCCGCATGATTGGTCTGGCAGCCCCCGACGCCACCGTCCACTTCCTGCCGTTAGGAGAGGCCGGAAAAGGGTCGTTCTGGGAATTCGGAAAAGCGGTCTGGGATATGTTGATTGACTGTTTCCCGGACATCACCAACTCGGTTGACAGCCTGGCGACCGAAGAGGAAACCATCCGGGCGAACGTGACCATTGAAGGCACTCAGGCAAAGGACTTTCTGGACATCGCCAGCAAGGGCATGAAATTCAAGTCCGACCATATTTTCGTGTTCCGGTTCAACGAAGCGGACCGGATTCAGCACCTGACCATCACCTGGGACCACGCCAGTTTTGTGAAGCAGCTGAGTCAGGAATAAGCCGCCGGTCGGGCTGAAAAATAAGAAAGGGGTGTGTATCAGGACAGATACAAACCCCTTTTCGATTAATGAAGTAGTTGTTTTCTGCGAAGGACCCGTTTAGCCTACCAGTACCTCACTGGCGTACTTTTCCTGCATTTCCCGGATGAACCGATACCCGTTCTCGGCCATGTCCCAGGGGTCGTTGTACTCGCGCCAGACGCCGATGGAGTTGGCAAAATCCACGTCGTTGCGGCTAAACGCCTCGATGGTCATCCAACCTTTGAAGCCGACTTCGGCCAGCGTCCGGAAGGTGTCGTCCCAGGGCACGTGGCCGCTGCCGGGCGTTCCGCGGTCGTTCTCGCTGATGTGGACATGGGCCAGCACCGGCGCGATGGTCCGGATGGCGGCCGGAAATTTCTTCTCTTCCATGTTGGCGTGGTGGGTGTCGAACATGGCCCGCACGTTCGGGTGGCCGGTCAGTTCGATCAGGTGGTGCAGCTGCTCCATCGTGTTGCAGAGGTAGCATTCGAAGCGGTTGAGGGCTTCCGGGCACAGCACCAGACCGGCCTGCCGGGCGTATTCGCCGGCGGCGTTCAGCACCTCGGCGCTGCGCCGGTATTCGTCGGTCTGCGGCTCCCGCTTCGTGAAGGTCGCAAACGCCGAGTGCATGGGGCCGCACAGGATGGTGGCGTTCATCGCCTGCGCCCGGTCGATGGCGGACTTGATAAAATCCAGCGCCGCCTGCCGGATCTGGGGCGACTCGCTCGCCGGGTTGGTGTCCGGTCCGACGACCATCACGCTGGTGCTTTGCAGGCCGAGCTGGCTGAGGTGGTTGCCGAAGGCCGTATAATTGGTCAGGGCGGAGCCGTCGATGAAGCACTCCACGCCGTCGTAACCGATGGTTTTCAGGCGGTCGGCGATGGGGTTCAGGTTCTCGGAAACGGCCGCCGTCCAGGCCAGGACGTTGAAACCGATGGGGTTGAGGTTGGGCATGGTGGATGTTGGGGTCTTATTTCAAAAATTCTTTGACGTTAGCCTGCGTCACCAGCTTGAACGGAATCATCACTTCCGACTGGAACTGCTTGCCGCCCGCGGCTTTCATGGCCGTTTCGATGGCCTGGGCACCCTGCTGTTCGGCGTTCTGAAAGAGGGTCGCGTTGAGTTCGCCTTTCTGGACCGATTGCAGGGCGTCGGGGATGGCGTCGATGCTGACCACCAAGACTTTATCTTTCAGGCCCGCCGCCGTGAGGGCTTTCACCGCGCCCATGCCCATTTCGTCGTTATGGGCAAAAACGGCGCTGATCTGGTTGCCGTACGACTGAATCCAGTTTTCCATCAGCGACATGGCTTTCGAGCGGTCCCATTCGGCAGTCTGCGTAGCGAGCATTTTGAGGCCGGGATATTGCCTGAGCACTTCTTTGGCCGCCTGCTCGCGCTGAAGCTGCGCCGCCTGACCCATGTATCCCTGCATCATGACGATATTGCCCTTGCCGCCGAGCTTTTCGGCCAGGTATTTCATCGCCATTCGGCCCGATTCCACGTCGTCGGAGCCGACAAAGGCCGTGGGTTTGGTACTCGTGGCCGAATTGACGTTGATGATGGGAATTTTGGCGGCCAGCGCCTTCTGCACGGCGGGCGATGACGCCTCGACCTCGCAGGGGTTCAGGATGATGGCGTCCACGTTCTGAGCGATGAAGCTTTCGACCTGTTCCACCTGTTTCAGCGGCGACCGTTCGGCGTCCACCACAATCAGCTCAACGCCCGCGGCATCCGCTTTTTTCTGCATCTCGTCCGCCACATTCACGATAAATTCGTTCTGCATGCTGAGCATCGAAACGCCAATAGTGAGGGATTTTCCGGAGGTCGCGGTGGAGGACGATTTTTCCTGAGAGCAACCGGTGGCGAGTTGTAAACAGAGGAGCAGCGATAAAAGGGATAGGCTTTTTACTTTCATTTTAGATAAAATAGGTTTGTTAATCAGGTCAAAACGCTCCACGACAACCACCGGAAGCCAATTCTTAACTTTTAACTTTTAACTCCCTCCCCCCGTCCAGCACCACGGCCGCAATGATAATGGCGCCCATCACGACCTGCTGGTAGTACGAACTGACGTTGAGCAGGTCGAGGCCGTTGCTGATGACGCCGATGAGCAGGGCACCGATGAGCGTGCCGGTGATGGTGCCGCTGCCGCCCGCCGTGCTTGTGCCGCCGATGATGGCCGCCGCAATGGCGTCGAGTTCAAAGCCGACCCCGGCGTTCGGCTGCCCGGTGGTGATGCGGGCTGTCAGGACGATGCCCGCCAGTCCGGCCAGTCCGCCGCAGAGCGTGTAAACCCAGAGCTTCACCCGGCCCACGTCGATGCCCGACGCTCGCGCCGCCGCTTCGTTGCCGCCCACGGCGTACATGTACCGTCCCAGCACCGTTTTTCGTAGCAACACCCAACTGGCGGCAAAGGCAACGGCCAAAATAAGAATCGGCACGGGAATGCCCAAAACCGCGCCGCCCCCGATAAAATTGAAGCTGTCCGACAAATTGGAAACCGGGCGACCTTTGCTCAGAATGAGCGCCAGTCCGCGGCCGATGGTCATGGTGCCGAGCGTGACGATGAACGGCGGCACCTTGCTCCGGGTAATCAGAAAGCCGTTGAAAGCGCCAAAGCCGATGCCCGTCAGCAACCCGGCCGCCAGGGGGACGAGGAGCGGATAATCGTCCGGGTGGGCAAAAAGGGCGGCCGTCACCCCGGCCACGGCGACCATCGAGCCGAGCGAAAGGTCGATGCCGCCGGTCAGAATGACAAATGTAACGCCAAACGCCAGCAGGGCGTTGATGGAAACCTGCGTGATGATGATGACCCAGTTCGAGACCGTCAGGAACCGCGGCGCAACAACCGCCAGCCCCACGCAGATGATCAGAAAAGCCAGAAAAATACCGTATTGGGACAGCCTCCGGACGCGGCTGGGAAGGGTCGGAGCTGGCTGGGTTTTCGGAGGAATTGATTGCGTTTCCATAGTCAGGGTTTGTTACCGCGGGTTTGCCGGAAAGTCCCGGCGTTCGGGCGGTCAGGAAAAATTCATGGCGTATTTCAAAACGGTCTCTTCGGTCGCTTCTTTTTTCTCCAGAAAACCGGCGGGTCGCCCTTTGGCCAGCACCAGCAGCCGGTCGCTGAGGCCGAGCAGTTCGGGCATGTCCGAAGAAATGAGCAGCACGGCCATACCGCCGCTGGTCAGCTGCCGGATGAGCCGGTAGATTTCGGCCCGTGCGCCAATGTCAATGCCGCGCGTGGGCTCGTCCAGAATGAGCAGGTCGGGATGCGTGAGCAGCGTCTTGCCGATGACGACTTTCTGCTGGTTGCCGCCGCTGAGTTGGCCCACAGCCTGGTGCGGTCCGGCGGCGCGGATGTTCAGACTTTGCATCAGCCGGGTCGCGCTGGCGGCCTCGCGGTCAGACTGGATGAACAGGCCCCGGGCGTGGCGGGAGAGGCTGGCGAGCGTCAGGTTTTCGCTGATCGACAGGCCGGGTACAAAACCGTCGCCTTTGCGGTCTTCGCTGACGTACCCGATACCGAGCCGGATGGCGTCCTGCGGTTTGCGGATCGCGACGGGGCCGCCTTTCCAGAAAAGCTCGCCGCGGTCGTAGGGTTCCAGACCGAAAAGACTTCGGGCCACTTCCGTACGGCCCGCGCCCATGAGCCCGCCCAGCCCCAGCACCTCGCCCCGCCGCACCTCGAAACTGATGCCCGAAAAAGCACCGGACCGCCCGAGGTTCCGAACGGACAGCACGACTTCGCCCGTTTCGGCCGAAGCGGCGGGGTAGAGGTCCGTTATTTCCCGCCCGACCATCAGGGAAATGAGGCCCGCTTCGTCGAGGTCGGCGGTGGGTTTGGTCGCTACGTAACGGCCATCGCGCAGGACGGTCACCGTATCGCAGAGCGACAGCACTTCGTCCATTTTGTGCGAAATGTAAATAATGGCGACGCCCCGGCTTTTCAATTCCCGAATGAGAGCCAGCAGCCGGGCGGACTCCCGCTCCGACAGGGCGGAGGTCGGTTCGTCCATGATGAGGATTCGGGCGTCGTTGGACAGGGCTTTGGCGATTTCGACCAGCTGCCTTTCGGCCACACTCAGGTCTTTGAGCGGCGTGCGCGGGTCGAGCGGGGAGCCAAGCTGCTGAAGCAGGGCAGCGGCCTGCTGCTGGATAGCCCGGTCGTTGGTAAACAGCTTCAACCAGCCGCGCTGCCCCTTTTTTTCTTTGCCCAGAAAGATATTCTGCGCCACCGTCAGTTCCGGCACGACCAGCATTTCCTGATGAATCATGGAAATGCCGCGCCGCAGGTTCTCGCGGACGTTGCCGGGCCGCAGTTCGGTGCCTTCAAGCAGGATTTCGCCGGAGTCGGGCGTTTCCAGGCCCATCAGGATGCGCATGAAGGTCGATTTCCCGGCCCCGTTTTCGCCCATGAGGCCATGCACTTCGCCCCGCCGGAGCGTCAGCTGAACGTCCTGAAGCGCCCGCACGCCGGGGAAGGACTTGGAAAGGCGACGAACGGTGAGAAGGGCTGGTTGCATACGGAAAAAGTTGATTACAAAGAGTCGGGTAGGGCCGTGGCGGCACCAGTCCGTCGGAGCTGCCCGGAGCGGCGCCGGTGAGCGGTCGCCGCTCGCCCCCAAACGCTTAACCCGGAACCATAAACAAACACTGCTGACCAAAGAGACCAGCAGTGTCGGGATTACTCATACCTATGGTATAACTCTCAAAAGAATTTGCCCATCAGGCGACGCTGAGGTTCGCGGCATTCTGGGAGACGCCCGTTTCCACGCCGGTATCCTGCCAGCTCCGGGTTGCGGCCGAGGTCAGGACGGCTTCGAGCACTTTCTGTGTTTCGTAGGCGTCGCGGAAGGTGGGGTTGCAGGGTTCGCCGGACTCCAGACTGGCCAGGAAGTCGGCCACCTGGTGGATAAACGTGTGTTCGTAGCCAATGATCAGGCCCGGCACCCACCACTTGTTCATGTAAGGCTGGTCGCCGTCGGTCACGAGGATGGACCGCCATCCGCGGACAATCGACTCGTCGCGGTGGTCGAAGTATTCCAGCCGGTTCAGATCGTGCAGATCCCAGCGAATGGATGCGTGTTCGCCGTTGATTTCCAGGGTGTACAGCGCCTTGTGGCCCCGGGCGTAGCGGGTAGATTCAAACAGACCCAGCGAGCCGTTTTCGAAGTGGCAGTGAAAAATACAGGCGTCGTCGATGCCGACTTTCTGCTTCTGGCCGCTTTCGGCGTGCACGCGCTCTTTGACAAAGGTTTCCGTCACGGCCGAAACATCGGTGATGCCGCCGTTGAGCCACATGGCCGTGTCGATGCAGTGGGCGAGCAGGTCGCCGGTGACGCCCGAGCCGGCGGCGTCTACGTCCAGGCGCCAGGTGCCGGTACCGCCCTGCGGAACGTCCGGGCTGATGGTCCAGTCCTGCAGGAAGTTGGCGCGGTAATGGAAAATCTTGCCCAGTTTGCCCGAATCAATGATCTGCTTGGCCAGCGTCACGGCCGGGATGCGGCGGTAGTTGTACCAGACCGTATTCGGGACGCCCGCCTTTTCGATGGCTTCGACCATGGCCTTGCCTTCGGCCAGTGAACGGGAAAGCGGTTTTTCGCAGAGAATCATCTTGCCCGCAGCGGCGGCGGCAATGGCGATTTCGGCATGGGTATCGTTGGGGGTACAGATGTCGACGGCGTCGATATCGTCGCGGGCGATCAGGGCGCGCCAGTCTGTTTCGAACGATTCGTAGCCCCACTGTTCGGCGAAAGCCTGCACTTTGTCGCGGTTGCGGGCGCAGACGGCTTTCAGCACCGGCCGGTAGCCGAGGGCCGGAAAAAAGTCGTTGACGCGCTTGTAACCATTGGTATGGGTACGACCCATGAAGCCGCAGCCGATGAGTCCGATCCGGAGTTGTTTTTTGTCTGACATTTCTAAAGAGTTAAGAATTAGGAGTTAGGAATTATGAGTTATGAATTAAGAGTTATGGGTTGGGCTTTGCTGCTCATTTTAGCAAAGCTTAACTCATAACTCTTAACTCATAACTCTTGACTTCATTCCTGCCATCCGTGGGCCTGACGCACCTTGATCATGACGGCCAGGATGTCGTTCCAGGTTTGCTGGTTCTGCATGACCTGGTTGGGGAACATACAGCCGTCCCAGCAGATGTGGCGGAACGCTTTGGTGAGGTTGCCGTTCTCGTCGCGCAGCCAGTGCCCGGCATCCTGAACGATGTCGAGTTTGCCGTTGGGATCGGTGGCCTGGCAGTGGCGGCCGGTTTTGTCATGGGAGCCGGAGCCGAAAACCGTGCCGTCGTTCTGGGCGACGTGGAAATCGAGTGTCCACGGGCGCAGGGCGGCGGTCATTTTCTTCAGGGCGGCGGTCAGGGCTTCGCGGTCGTTCCAGTCGTAATACTCAGGCAGCAGGCGGTCTTCGGGGCTGTTGTAGCCGAGCAGGTAGAGAAAGGTATGCGACATATCGGCCTGAAAGCCCATGTTCGGCCGGTCAACCTGTTCCAGCGTTTCGAGCGTGGCGCGCCACGATTGCAGACCGCCCCAGCAGATTTCGCCCTCGGCGGCCAGTTTTTCGCCGTATTGGGCGGCCACGTCGCAGGCTTCGCGGAAGGTCTCGGCGATCAGCTTCGTATTGCCCACGGGGTCTTTGGAAAACGCTTCGGGCGAGGATGCCGAGTCGATCCGGACGATGCCGCTGGGCCGGATGCCCATTTCGCGCAGTTGCTGGCCCACTTCACAGGTCCGGCGCACCATGTCCACAAATTGGGCGCGCTGCTCCTGGGTACCCATCGCCGGACCACCCCAGATGGGAGCAACCAGACTGCCGATTTCGAGGTTACGCGAGGCGACTTTATCCGCCAGCCGTTTGACGTCGTCCGGCGAGCAGTTGACGTTGAAATGCGGGTCCATCAGGCCGAGGTCAACGCCGTCGAACTTAACGCCGTCCACTTCCGCGGCGGCGGTCATGTCGAGCATGTCATCGAGCGAAATGGGCGGTTCCGAGTCGGGGCCTTTGCCGACCAGACCGGGCCAGGTGGCGTTGTGAAGCTTGGGATAATTATTTTCGGGCATGGGTGAAATAGGAGTTAGGGGTTACTGATTTTTCAGAAAAAAGGGGTTTCTCGCAGATTCAAGCGGATTTTAGACGCAGATTTACGCTGATTTTCTATTATTATCTGCGAAAATCTGCGTCTAAAATCTGCTTGAATCTGCGAGAAATAAACTCACAGGACCAGATCCGGATTGCCGGGGCCGAAGTGTTTCAGCATGACAATCGGGTCGGTCTGGGAGGCGTTCGTGATGGTGACGCCTTCGCGGGCGGCGTTCTCGCTGACAAAGAACTCGTCGTTGGTCAGCTGTCCGTAGCGGATCAGGGCCGGAGTTTCAATTTCCCAGACGCCCATCGTGCCGCGACCCTGCATCATGATCAGGCCGTAGGCGGCGCTGTCGCGGATGGTGACGGTCTGCCCCGGTAGCACCGTCAGTTCCTTGGCGCTGAAGGCTTCGTTTTTGTAGCAGATCCAGGTTTCGAGATACCCTTCGGCCTCCATTTCAGCCACCGGACGCACGGGTTTAGGCCGCATGAAGCGGTTCTGCATCATGTTCGGGTCGAGGTTCAGATCCCAGTCGAGCACCTCCACCAGTTGGTCGAAGTTGCCGCGCTCTTCGGGCGGGGTGCCGTTCCAGAGCAGGTCTTCGTCGATAATCGCCTCGTTGACCAGCGACTGGTACATGGCAAACACGTCCGAGGCTTTCTGCGGCTCGTAGGTGCAGAGGCTGCCCGGAGCGTGCAGCAGACCCGGCGGTACATCCCAGCCGGTGCCGGGTTCGAGGCGGTAGGCCTGCGAAATGTTGGTAATCTTGTTGTCGCCTTTGGTGAAATTCTTCAGGCATTCCAGCACCTGCTCTTTGGTGGTGCCCGGCGTGAGGCCGAAGAACGTGTAGGGAAAATCGCCGCCGTGGTTGTTCAATTGGGGCGGGAAATAATACGCTTCCGGTTTGCCCAGCTGCCCGATTTTGGCCGCGTGTTCGTCGTTGTGGTGAACGTGGTGCGGCAGCGGACCCATGTTGTCAAAGAATTTGGAATACATCGGCCAGCTTTGGTACTCGTTCCAGAGCCGCTCGCCGATGAGTTCGCCTTTCAGCTCCGCGACCGCATCCCGCAGCAGAAACTGCACTTCTTTGCCGCCATCGTTGAACACAATCTGGCTCAAACCTTCATTTTCGCCGGTCAGCGGACCGTTTTTGGCCGGGGTGGTCGACGACAGCCAGCGCTCGTCAATGCCGCCGCGTTTGCCGCCGAGCACATAATAGTCGTCCGGATGCAGCTTAATCCGCCGTCCCGGTACGCAGAACGAACGGGGAACCCAGGTAGGAGCAAGGCGAAGAATTCCTTTGCCCTGTTCAAGCGCCTTTTCGGCCAGGCTTGTGGCATTCAATGTTTCCATTAAAGGATAGGTTTAATGTTCCTGATGGGTTGAGGTATGAGTTGGTAAACTATTAAAATATTCGGAATCAGACGGTACCACTTCCAGCGAAAGCTCATAAATACGGGAATCTTCCGGTTCCAGAAACAGGAGTTCCTGCCGGGCGCGGGCGGCGGCCTGTCCGATCGGGGGATGGGTGCCGGGTTCGAGGCCGGTGACGTACTCCCCGCGTCCCCAGTGTTGCCAGTTGGTCAGCCAGGGCAGCTGCTCCTTCCGGAAGCGGATCAGGGCGGCGATGCCCAGCGCCGGATTGTGGACGCCGCAGACACACTGGCCGTTTTCATCCGCTTCCGGACGGATAAAGGCCGCTTCCTCGCCGCCGCCCGCGTGTTCGTCCAGCGGGGGCGGGCATTTGCGAAAGTCGTTCTCCGGCCGGAAAATGCGGGCGTTTTCGCCTTCCCGGGCCTGCCAGTCGCCCTGCCAGATCAGCTCCGCGCCTTCATCCACAAGCGGCCAGCCGAAATTGACGTGGTACAGCAGCATGTGCGGCGCGGGGGTGTTGCCCCGGTTGACCACCTCGTCCCGTATCTGAATGCGCGCCTCGCCGAGCCGACCCGAGATCGTGCGCCGAAGCTCCAGGCAGGGCCCGAACACCTGCGTCTGCCGGATGCGGCCGGTCAGGCTGAACTCCAGACGACCGGCGGCGGGGTCGGGCTGCAGAATGGATTCCAGTTCGGCGGGCAGGTTGCTGATGGGGCCGTGCACGCCCCGTTCGCCGTAGGCATCCGTTTCCGGGCCGCCGATATGGGTCAGGCCGCAGGTGGTCAGCAGGCCCCCGCCAAAATTGCGGAGCCAGCCGATGCCCCGGTCCGTGGATGGGTCCGGGGGCGCCACGCCGAGGTGACTCAGCCAGGCCAGACTGTGCTGGTTGTAAAACGCCTCGGCAATGTCCATCGCCCGGTCGAGCACCACTTTGTAACGCAGCCCAGTGCCCGTGTTGATCCAGGCGATGCGCGTCCCGCGACCCCGGCCGTTGTCCAGCACGGCCGTTTCGATGCCCCCGACCTGGGCCGGATTGATGAATTTATGTTTCCAGTTTCCGGATGTCACGGCTGACTTTTGGTTAACTCCTTCTGAACGGGTAACTGCTTCAGCATCAGGTTTCGGTACTGCACCTGCATGGGCGGCCCGACGTGGACCTGTACGCCTAAAAGACCTTTCTGCCGTCCATTTACCGCATCCTCGTCAATGACTTCGCTCATCAGCACCCCGTTGATGTAGTGCCGGAGGTGGTTGCCTTTGATAATCAGATGAAACGTGTTCCAGTCTTCCTGTTTGATGAACGTTTTCAGCGAGTCCGAGCTGCCGAGCGAACCGACGACTTCCATGCCCGTCCAGGCGTTTTTGCTGACCTTTTCGCGCACGGCTTCGGGAGAAGCCGCTCCGTCATAGGGTTTGATGCGGGTTTTCTGGCCCCGGTAGGCGAGGGTGGTGCGGCGGCGTTCCTCGTAATTTTGGCCGGTGTAGCGGTTCTGCCCGTCGATGTCGGCCTGGTAGCCCCGGAGCGCAAACGGAATGTCGGTC
Source organism: Tellurirhabdus rosea (assembly GCF_026278345.1). NCBI lineage: Bacteria > Pseudomonadati > Bacteroidota > Cytophagia > Cytophagales > Spirosomataceae > Larkinella > Larkinella roseola. Next base: position 4,695 of record NZ_CP111085.1, on the reverse strand, counting down.
AGCTGTTCACTCCGGTAATTGATGCCGGAATTGCCCGCGCCGGTGATCTTGAATTCGCCTTTAAACTCAAAATCCTGGGGAGAGCCGCCGCGCCAGATGATGAACGAGTTGGTTTTGAGCAAACGGTCCGGCCGGATTTCGCCGGTCAGGGTTCCGTTTTCCACCCGCCAGTACGCCGTATCGCCGTCCCAGCCTTTCAGCGTTTTGCCGTCGAAGATGCTGACGTAGCCGTCTTTCCTGTCTTTTTTGGTTTGAGCCAGACAATCGGTAAAACCGCCGATCACCGCCAGCGAGCCGGCGATGAAAAGCGGTTTTACAAAGCTCCCTGTTGCTTTCAACATTCGGTATTGATTTGAAAATGGGTGGCAGAATTCGGTTACTTTCCTTTACCGGAGCCCGCGGCGGCCTTGTACACCTGATGATCCTGGTTGCCGCCCGCCATCAGAAACGCCATCAGGTCCTTCAGTTCGTCCGGATTCAGGCTGTTGATGAGGCCCGGAAGCATGATGGACACGTTGGACAGCGTTGAGGACGTCACCTCTTTCTTCGGCACTTTCCGCAGCTGGTCCGGGGCAAACGGGTTCTGCGAGACGTAGTAGGCGTCCTTGTCCTCATTGACCAGCCGACCCACGACCGATTCGCCTTTTTTCAGGTTGAACTGGGTGGCGGCGTACTGGTCCGAAACGGCCTTGCTGGGTTCCAGAATGGCTTCCAGCATGTCTTTTTTGGAGAAACGCGTCGCCAGCTGCGTCAGGTCCGGCCCGACGGCACCGCCTTCGCCGCGCATGGTGTGGCAGCGGCCGCAGGTGATGGCGTTGTACATGTTCCGCCCGTTTTCAAAGCTCCGGCCTTCCAGACCCTGATCCACGACGGCCAGCGCATCGGTCACCGACCAGCGGCGGCCCGGTCCTTTCGGGTAGGCACCCACCACCAGATCGTTGCCGTTTTTCGACAGCAGTTCCTCGCCCGACAGTTTGCTGTAGGTCGCCACCTGCTCCTTCGGAACATTCTGCAGGGCCAGTTTCCGGGCGCGGTCGATAAAGCCGATGTAGCTGTGACCGCCCTGGTAGTTGAGCGCGGTGCGGAACCAGGAGAAATACTTCTGACGCTGCGCCGGGGTCCAGCCCGCCTTCTGGCCGCTCAGCATCGTCGCCAGATAGGTCTGCTGCATGGGCGGCACTTTGGCCAGCATCCGGGCGATGTCGAGGCCGTACTGCGGGTTGCGCATGATGAGGTCGCTCGAAGCCGTGGCCGTTTCGTCGGCGGTGAGGTCGTTCGGGATTTTCTGGTCCATCAGCGCCAGCGTTTTAACCAGTCCCTGCGGATCGTCGAGGGTCACCAGCAGGCGGCAGTAAGCGCGGTCCAGCTGGGCGGATTTGGACGGATACCCGGCATTCAGGAAAGCGCTGAGCTTGGTTTTCAGTTCGCCGTCCGGAGTACCCATACGGGCCATGACCACTTCCAGGGCGCGGAGGACATCCTGCTTTTCCATTTCATTCAGTTGCGCAAATCCGGGAACCATCAGGTTGGTCAGCAGCTGGCTGCGCACTGATGCCGAGGTAGAATCGGCGTGGCGGGCCAGCGCGATGGCGGCCTGCGGCACGGCCCGGGGCGCTTTTTCGGCCAGAGCCCTGCCCTGCCATTCCGATACCGGCTGGTGTTCCACCGCGATTCGGGCGGCGTACTGGATAAACCGGTCGGCGTGTTTCAGGTACGGCCAGGCGGCTTCCACGGCTCCGGCTTTGGGGCCGCCCGTGTGGTAGGCTTCGAGGCTGGCGCGGATTTTATGGGCTTCCGGCAGCGGCAGCGTGGCGTTAGTGGCGACGGGCTTTTCCGGGCCATCGTAATACACCCGGTAGAGGCTCGATTCCAGCCGCCGGCCGCCCGTCAGGAAGTACAGCGCGCCGTCGGGCCCGATGAGGCCGTCGGTCAGCGGCAGCGAAAGCCCCGAAAGGAATTCTTCGCGTTCGCCCGAATAGGTGGCCCCGTTGGGCTTTAGGTGGATGGCGTGCACGATGCCGAAGCTCCAGTCGAAAGCCAGCAGGGTGTTCTGGTATTTTTGCGGAAAACGTCCCCGATTGACGTAGATGAGGTTGGTGGGCGACCCCTGGCCGATGTTCACGACCGGCGGCAGGTTGTCGGTGTAGCGCGCCGACCATTTGCTGTTGCCGGTCCGCCAGCCGAATTCCGCCCCGCTCGTCACGTGGCAGATGCGGGTGGGCCGGTACCAGGGCAGGCCGAAGTCCCATTCCATATCCGAATCGTAGGTAAACATGTCACCCGCTTCGTTGAAGGCTACGTCGAACTCGTTCCGGAACCCGGCGCCGAGCAGTTCCCAGCGTTTGCCCTCGGGGTCTACCTGGGCAATCCAGCCGCCCGGAGCCATGCGGTTGTTGGCGTGGCCGCGGGGGTCTTTGATGAGCGGGAAAAGGTTGTCCTGTTTCCAGACTTTGGGCAGGCGGTAGGCGTCCATCTCCGGTACGTCGGTATGGTTGCCCGCCACCACGATCAGCGATTTTTTATCCGGCGACAGCACCACGCTGTGCGGACCGTGCTCGCCTTCGCCGACCAGTTCCTTCAGCAGGGTGACTTTATCGAACTGATCGTCGCCGTTGGTGTCCTGAAGCCGGTACAGCCCGCTGGGTTTGGGAAAACGGGCGGTGGGTCGGTTGTTGACCATCACGTAAAGGCTGTTGAAGGCATACAGCAGCCCCTGCGCGAAGCCCATGCCCCCGACGGCGGAGGTATCGGTGCCGATGGTTAGTTTTTCGATGGTAGGGGTGGCGCTGCCCGAGGCCATCGCCGGGATGGTCAGGCGGAAAAGCGCCCCGTACTGGTCGGAGGTAATCATCCGGCCCTTGTCGTCGAAGGCCATCGACACCCACGACCCCTGGCCGTTTTCGGAGGGGCTGTAGAGGTGTTCGGCCTTGAAGCCTTCGGGCAGTTTCAGTTTGGCGACTTTAGGGTCGGGGGCGGGGGCGACGATTAGGTGCTCCTCCGCTTGGGGGAAGGTATGCCAAAGGCCGACCAGCCCCATCATCCCTAGCAGTGGCAGCAATTTGACGTTTAAGAAAGTTGACTTCATCGTCTTAGAAGGAAACAAAATGGGTGTAAGAAATGCAGTTAAGAAAGGCGGGAAAGGAGTGACTTTACTAGTCAAAAGCCAATCCTTTCCCGAAATGGTTAAAAATGCGGCGTCAGGTCCGACTCAATGGCCGGCAGCGGATAATAAATTTCCAGGTTGGTGAAAGCGTTTGGCGGAGGCACCGCCCCGGCTGGGAAATAATACGCCGCCGGATTGGCCTTTATCCGTTCACCGTACGGGACGATCACCTGCCGGACCCGGTCTGTACGGACCAGGTCAAACCAGCGCTTGTTTTCGAAGGCCAGTTCCACCCGGCGCTCCCGGAAAATGGCCTCCCGCAGGGTAGCCTGGGTAGCGGCCGTGGTCGGGGCCAGCCCCGCGCGGGCACGTACCTGATTCAGGAACGGAATGGCCTCGGTGGTTTTGCCCTGCTCGTTGAGCACTTCAGCCATAAACAGCAGCGCCTCGGCAAACCGGTACACGGGCCAGTTCTGGCCGGTATTGTTGTGCAGAGCGTGCGGGCGAGCATACTTTTTGATGTAAGGGTACACCTTGTTGTCGCGCAGGCTCTGGCTGAGCGTTACATAGCCAATGGAAATATCGCGCCGTTTATCCCCGGCTTCATAGGCGGCAATGATGTCGGGGGTTGGGACGTTGTTGTTTTCGCCCGACAGCGGCTGCGGATTTGAAGTGCCGGTGATGGGTGCCAGTTCGGCCGCCGTAATGGGCGTCGGGATGAAGCGGTAGATCTGGTTGCCGTTAAAGCCCGCCGCCCCTTCGAGGTACTGCACCTCAAAGATGGATTCCGCATTGTTCTTGTTCGCGCTGGTGAACGAGAACGCGTCGTTGTAATCGGGCATCAGCTGGTACGTATCGTTGTTGATGATCTCGCGCAGCAACGGTTCGGCTTCGGCCCATTTCCGCTGATGGATGTACACGTTGGCCAGCAGCATGCGAGCGGCTCCGGCCGTAGCCCGGCCAGCCTCCTGCGCCGCTTTTTTGGGCAGCAGCGGAATGGATTCCAGCGCGTCCTTGGTAATCTGGGTGTACAATTGCTCGGTCGTCGCCAGCGGCTGCGCGGCGTCTTCCCGGCTGCTGGCCGGTTTCAGATGCAGAGGCACCCGTCCGAAGTAGCGCACCAGTTCAAAATAGGCAAACGCCCGCAGGAAAAGGGCCTGCCCTTTCAGGTTGCTCTTCAGCGTGTTGTCCGTAAACGTGACGTCGTCGATGCGTGACAAAACCTGATTCGTCCGGACAATAATCTGGTAATCAAAGCGGTATTGCCAAAGCACATGGTCGTTGGGCGTGACGCCGTTGGCGGAGGGCACCGCGAAATCCGCCACGTTCTGCGTGTTGTCCACCGCCCCAAACAGGACATTCCGGGCGTAATAGGTATTGTCCGAGTGCATTTCGCTCAGAATCCACGAGCGCTCATTGAAGATGGGCCGTAGCGGCACATACGCACCATTGACCGCCTGCTGGAAATCGGCGTCTTTGGTAAAGAACGTGGCCGAACTGAGCGCCGTTTCGGGTACAACCGTCAGAAAGTCGTTGTCGCAGGCGCTCAGCGAAAGGGCCAGCAGACAAGTGGTTATATACTTGATTTTCAT